>CALRRW020000248.1:0-3682 GCA_943370695.1 Comamonas sp. lk
AAAGCGTATATACGCCACTCTTGAATAAAGCTACGGAGTTTAGAATAAAATATCGCTTGGAAAAGAATCAAGAATTAACGAAACAAGTATTTAGACCATTGGACGTATACAATATTCAATACAATAAGTTCAATAAAGATCAAAGAGATAATTTTAATATTAAAAATAATGATAAGAAATAGAGTGAAGCTATTTAATCAAGGAACCCACCTTTTGATAATAAGTATTGTTCTTTTATTAACCTCATGTTCTTCATATGTGAATTTGAATTTATCTGATGTAAATAAATATGATAAAAAAGGAGAAAAGGACGGAGTGTGGATAGAAAATGACACTAACAGTATCCAAATTAGTAATTATAAGAAAGGACATAAGGAGGGGAAGTCTAAAACGATATACAAAGACGGTTCTTATGGGTTACTTAATTATAAAGAAGATTTAAAAAATGGTGTAATCCGATATTATAATTCAGAAGGAACTTTATGCAATGAATTACTTTATCGTAACGATACGATCATACAACAAAAAAGATATTGTTCGGTTGTATGGTAGGGCTATGTCGGCAGTGTTCCATTTATCACTTTCCCCCCTCCCGTTCCTTCTAACATCCCACCCCGAAGCTCACGCGAACAGCCTGTCCCGCAAGGCGGGATCACATTCGGGTGAAGTTGATGGGAGCGATAAAGTGAACAGGGAACTACCCACGTGTCAATAGTTGTTAAGCTGTAAGCAATAAAAAGACAAAGCCCAACCAAGTGTAAAAAACGGGTTGGGCTTTGTTGTATAAATGCGTAAATTTTACCTGTTAAATAGTAATATCGTGCTACCAAAAGTGTTTATAGGTTATAGAGAGATAGTTCAGACCAAGTCACACGAACGATATCCCCGCCTTGCGGGACAGGCTGTTCGCGTGAATTTAGTTAGGCAAAATTTAGGCTTACGCTGGTTGTTCTGTCGGCATTTTTGAAATGTCCATAAAGAAAATTTCCCAGGTGTGGCCGTCAAAGTCTTCGATTGTTCGCTGCTGCATAAAACCATAATCTCTTATTTCGTTGGGTTCTTTGCCACCGGCTTTCAGTCCCTTGGCCATGATGGTATTTACTTCTTCAACACTGTCTACCGATAATGAAAATAATCCTGCCACTGCTGATTTCGTATCGGCTATAGGTTTGGTTGCAAAGTTTGAAAACTTTTCGTGCGTCAAAATCATCACAAAAATAGACTCACTCCAAACCATACACTTTCCGCTGTTGTCCGAAAATTGAGGGTTGTTTGTAAAACCCAATGCGGTATAAAAGTCCATTGATTTTTGCAGGTCCGTTACTGCTAAGTTGATAAAGATTTGTTTTGCCATAAGTATATGTATGTTTAAAGTTGTTGTTGTGTTTGATGATAATTAAATAAGACGTGCAGCAATAGTCCTACTGTTGGATGGTTGCCAGGTACGTTTCCAATTGGTTGAAGGTGTTTCCGAATCCCTGCTCCATGTTTTCCATGATTGAATAATAGGTAGCTTCCTGTTCAGGTGTGGCGTTGATTGGGTGGCCCGTCATCGTGAGCGTGGTTATATTATTTTTTTCTTCCAAGGTCACATGGTTAAAAATCTCCAAAGGGAAATCCATGGGGAAGGGAGATGTGCAGATATTTCCTTTCTCATCGGAAAACGAGCTCACAAATTCGATGAGCTTGGGATGCACAATATTGCCGTAGGTAAAAAGCCCCCACATTACCTGTTCGTTACTTTCCATTTTGTAGTGAAGTTTTCCCCCTTTGCTAAAATCAAATGTTTTGATGGTAAGGGACATCCCGGCAGGTCCCCACCATTGGGCAAATGCCCCAGCATCAGCAAAAGCTCCGAATACAATTGTTTGGGGTGCCTTAAATTCCCTGACTATTTTAAGTCCTTCTTTTTTGTGTTGGTTTGTCATCTTACTTTTTGTTGGTTTTTTTATTGGCCTGGATTTTCACCAGGTATTTGTCGAGTGCATTAAACTTCTCGTTCCAAAATTGTTTGTATTGTTCAACCCAATTGGAAACTTCGCTGAGGGTGTCGAGTTTCGCTTCACAAAAACGTTCGCGGCCTTCCTGCCGTATCACCACCATTCCACATTCCGTGAGTATTTTGATATGCTGAGAAATAGCAGGGCGGCTCATCTCAAAATTTTCGGCAATGGCATTCAGGTTCATGGACCTGTTGGCAATAAGGCTAATAATCTGCCTCCTGGTGGGGTCGGCTATTGCCTGAAAAACATCTCTTCGTGCTGCTATTGACATATTGTGTAAGCATTTGCTTACGCAAGTATATATGTAAGTATTTACTTACGCAAGTATGAAGTAAAATTTTTTGAAGAAAAGAATAAGCAACAGTGTTTCTGAGGAGCTGGTAGTGCTTTGCCTGTTGGTGCCTACCCACCGGTAAAGGCAATTGCTTCAATCTCTACTAAATAATCGGGGTTGGCCAAAGCCGCTACCATTACTCCTGAAATTACAGGTGGATTTTTCAGCTTTTCCAAAAATCCCTGAGCGCCTGCAAATCCCTTTTGCACATCTTGTCCTTGCACAATGTAAATGGTCAGTTTAAACAAGTCGTCTACGGTTGCACCGCATGATTTCAAAGCGGTTTCGATGTTTTGTAAGGCATATTCAGTCTGCAAGGTGATATCACCTTTTCCAATGATTTCCCGGTCTTTGGTAATGGCATTTTGTCCACCAACATAAATGGTGTTTCCGCTTCCTTTGGTAATGGCTACCTGCGAAAAATCCGGGTTTTTCAATAGGGAGTCAGGGTTAATAAACGCAATCTTGTTGCTCATAATCAATGTGAATTAAACGAGGTGTTTTAATTTTCACAAATCATATGCCAGCATCCTTTAGGCTTATTTGCCAAAGGATTTTTCCATAAAAGGCAATACAGTTGGGGAATTTACTTACCACAAAGTAAGGTAGCAAAACACTCAAATCAATTTGCGGTAATAATTCTCTTTTGCATTTCTGTTGATGTAGTCATTCAATCCTTCTTTGGCTTCCTTTTTGGCAACTTCAATCATTTGGTTCACGATGGTGAGTCCAGGCCTGATGGAGTTGTAAAGGTAACCATATCCGGATGTAAAGGTTACAATGATGGCCCCTTCACCAATATGGTAATTGGTTATTGAAGGACCTTTAACTGATTTTTTTAATTTTTTCGGATTCATAGTTTTCGTTTTTACATTTAACAATCAATTGTCTTTTTATGCGAAAGGATAACGTTTAACACGGTCAACGTTACATCGGCTATCTCCATTGAAAGGGGGTATGCATGTAAGGGGACATTTTCAATGTTGATAGCCTTAAGATTGAATTGAGCGGATTACTTGAGTAGAGGTTTTCATTTCAATCTAAGATGTAAAGTTTTAGTGTCTCAGCAGCAGGTTGATGCTCTCTGAAATATCAGTTTCATAGGCCTGGGTTAAGATGTGGCATTGATTGCAGCAATGCCTGCATCCGTTCGATTGAGGGTATAAAGATTTGGCGGCAACCACTGCAGGAAAACAAGTTGAATATTCTCCAAGGTGTTTGATGCCGGTTGTTTTGGGCAGGTGACGACAACCATCTGCGTGGACCTCGTGGTCTCCGTTGGGTTGTGCCTGGTTGCTTACATAATAGGTGTTCATGGTGTTTTGGGGTTAATGTTTACTATATA
>CALRRW020000249.1:0-3658 GCA_943370695.1 Comamonas sp. lk
CCAGGAATTCTTTCTTAATGAATATTTAACCATAGATAATCGTCTCTCTCTAAGGGCAGATTCAACTTATACATTTACAAACTGTAATTCTATTCTTAATGGTACGTGGGATTTTAGTTCAGACAGTTTAAGTTTAACCTGTTTAGCTGCAAGGTGGAAAAATGACAGTATGAATACCGCCAATCCAATGAAGTTTGAGAAAGTTACAACCAGAGTATGTATTACTAAAGAAGGTGAAATAAAGGACAGGTTCAAAGTAACCGATGGAAATAAAGAAGGTTACGCAACTACCTGGCTAACCAAAAACGAACCCCAATAAGAAAAACCTTATGGCAGTTTAATCTTACTGATGCTGGGGCGTTTTGACGCATTTTGCACCTTCTTTCGTTCCAGCTACCAGTAATATTTGCATTAAACCTATTTGATGGTTCTACATAACGCATAAAAGAGATTTCGCCTCTTTTCCAATTAACACTGATTCTGCAACAAATGCTTTGTTGTCTTCTTTATCCCTTCTGAGAAAGAAGCGCATGCTTAATGTTTTGACAATTCCATGAATGCCTTAATTGTGTTTTACATCTATATCCGAAAAAATGTGAACCAAAGCCTATGAAGCGAAACTGTATAGAAACTTAATTATCAGTTACCTATAGCGAAATTAAATACCTGTAAGGTATCCTGATAGGTGTGGTGAACTGGATGAAAAGATGAAAACACGGGTAGGCTAAAAACAAAAAAGGTCATGGCACAAAAAAACCGCAAGGCAATGCTCGCGGTTCAGTTTAAAATGGCGGAGAGTTAGGGATTCGAATGGAGAGGCTTTGCTCTCCACAGCGAGCGAGCCTCGCTGCCCCAGATTGACCTTATTTATACTTCTCTATAAATTTCTTCAAATCTTCTGTGTTTAAATTCTTTAGCTTCTTCTCTAATATCACTGCTTCACCTCTTGTCGGCTTTCCGAGATATAAAACAACTTGCCAAGGCCTATATGGAGAAGTTGACCCCTCATATCCATTATTATGCCGCAAAATACGCTCATCAATATTTTGTGTTTGGCCAATATAAAAACGATTGTGGCTGGGAGAAAATAATATGTAAACAAAAAAGGTCATTGCACAAAAAAACCGCGAGACAATGCTCGCGGTTCAGTTTTAATGGCGGAGAGTTAGGGATTCGAACCCCAGGTCCTGTTACAGACAACAGTTTTCAAGACTGCCGCAATCGACCACTCTGCCAACTCTCCGGTGCAAAAGTAGTATTCTGTACTATTTATACAAAATAAAAATGCGAAAAATCTTTGGGTAAATGCTTGTTGCCTGAGAATCAGTTTAACCGAATTAGTTCAGTTGCTTTGGAAGTGAGTTTTTCTTCCAATTTGAGGGCACGGGGTATCAACATATCTTCCTCAATGAGGCTATGTGCCTTTAAATCGCTTTCAAAACTTTTGAGTTCGTGCATTAACACTTTGTATGCAAGCAGGTCGTTTTTGTGAACTTCGTAATTGTTTAATAATTTCCGGATATTAAACATATCGTCATCATCACCGTGGTGTTTGATGATAAAGTCGCTCATCGAAAAATCTTTTAACCGAAGCCACAAACTATTGTTAAAGCTAATGGTAAATTTCTCGAGCTTTTTGATGTATACAAATACCACATCGTTTTCGTAGCGGATATGGTTGAGGAAATCACTTTTAAAAGTTCCGAAAATTTTATCCAGCAATAATAATTGCGGATACAAATGATTAAACTGAATGGCCGTTTGTTGAATATGGTGCTCAATAACAGGCAGCATGCGTTGCGAATAGTGGTGATGGGTTTGCTGGAGGTAATTGCACATCTCTGCGGGCGACATACGCTGCAGCCTGGCAAAACTCGGTGTTGATTGATTGTTTGCTTTTAGCAATGCCTCTTTCACATTATCTGTGCTAATGTTCTTAATGCGGCACACATCTCCTAAGGTTTCGTCTAAGTAATCAAACGCATCTATACCACACCAATGCAATACCGATGCAAATGAGTGGTTTTCTTCCAGCAATTCGTATAAACTTTTTTCAATCATTGAGGAAGCGAATATATAGGAATCTACTCAAAACAAAAGCGGGAATAGGTAAATTTAAACTGAAAAATTGTAACATTGCCCCCATAATATGACTAAAGACATTGTAGTAAGCGGAATAAGACCTACAGGGAATTTACACCTGGGTAATTATATGGGAGCGGTTCGCAATTTTATCAAAATGCAACATGAGTATCCGTGTTACTTTTTTATTGCGGATTACCATTCGCTTACCACCCACCCGAAGCCGGCCGATTTGCACCAAAATGTAAAAACGGTACTGGCCGAATACCTTGCCTGCGGAATAGACCCGGATTTGTCGACCATTTATATTCAAAGCGACTTGCCACAGATTCCCGAATTGTATATGTTGCTCAACATGCATGCGTATAAAGGTGAATTGGAGAGAGTGGCATCGTTTAAAGAAAAGGCGCGTACGCAACCCGATAATGTGAATGCAGGACTGTTAACCTACCCTGTATTGATGGCAGCCGATATCATTATTCACAAAGCCAATAAAGTGCCTGTAGGGAAGGATCAGGAACAACACCTGGAAATGGCGAGAACCTTTGGAAACCGCTTTAACCGCATTTATGGGGCGGAAGTTTTTCCCGAACCTTTTGCCTTTAATTATGGAACTGAATTGGTTAAAATTCCGGGCTTACAAAATACCGGAAAAATGAGTAAAAGTGACGGGGACAACAATGTGATTTGTTTAGCCGATTCACCGGAAATCATTCGCAAAAAAATGAGTAAGGCGGTTACAGATACAGGACCCACTGCTCCAAACTCAACGCCAACAGCGCCTGTACAGAACCTGTTCAATTTGCTCGATATTGTTTCATCTCCTGATGTTCTTGCGCATTATACGCAAGCCTATGCCGATTGTTCGATACGTTATGGCGACCTTAAAAAACAATTGGCAGAGGACATGATCCAATTCCTTACCCCCATCAGAACCAAAATTGAGGATATCCAAAACGATGAAACCTACCTAGCTAAGATAGCCAAACAGGGTGCCGAAAAAGCAGGCGAAAGCGCTGAAAAAACGTTAAAAGAATGTAGGGAACTAATTGGATTCCGTAAGTTTTATTAATCGACTTATTTATCGTCAACCTTACCCATGGTGAGGTTTAACCCGAACCTGAAGTATACGGTATTCCCTGTTTCGGGTTTCATGTATACCAAAATATCATCGGAAATAAGGTACAGTTGAACGGGTCCTAATTTGATAGCGGTGCCCACTCCAATGTTTACAAATGCTTTGTTGTAAATACTGTAGTTGGTTGTTAAATCCCAAATATTACCAAAGCTATGTGTGTAGCTGAAAGTATATGCGGGAATAAATTTGCCTACCACTTTTTGCCCCTGGAACAAAAATCCCACAATATCACTTTTGGTGAGTTGAAAATCGGCACCTACAAAATAGCGAGCATTTAAATTAGTGGTAAAAGAATTAGTGGTAACGGTATGTTTTGACAATAGTTTAACCAAACTATCGGTATAAGCGTTTTGAGCATCTCCGGAGTTTAAGTGTTCCTGGGTAAAACCGTCATATTGTACATCGGCATTTTCGAGTGTATAATTATAAGGCGAACCT
>CALRRW020000250.1:0-3658 GCA_943370695.1 Comamonas sp. lk
ACCACTATCGGAACAATACCTGCACTGATAAAAATGAATAATACATAAAACAACTGCGCATTAGCAGATAATCCCAAACTCAAATAAGGCGACAAAAAAAGCAGGGCCATCAATCCCATTAAATTGACAAACACAGGATGAAAAGCCGTGGAAATGGCTAGGGAAACCGTTCGGTTCATTGTTATTCAATTACAAGTTTACGGGTAGTAATACCTGTGGTGGTTTGCACCTGCACAAAGTATACGCCTTTATTTTGCTCAAATATATTTAACCCAACCGATAATTGACTACTCAATATTAAACGCCCGGTCATATCCAATACAAAAACCTGTCCTTCAGTTGCGGCTTCCAGTTGCCATTTTCCCTGTGAAGGATTGGGGTATATGGCAAACCCATTGTTGTTATACTCGGGCAATCCGGTTATTGCGGGCAACTGCTGCAAGGCACTGGTTCGTCTTGTCGAAATAAAGGGTTTGATGCCAACCGTAGCATGGTCATCAATGGCTTCTGTGTACGACAAGCTCCATTGTGAAGTTGTGTAACCATAATCCGTAGGAACCATATTGTTAAAAAACGGATCAACTGCAACTGCCGGAGCGAGTTTGGTTTTAAGGCTATCAACTACCGGAAACATGTATGTTTCGCTAAAAACACCATTACACAATTGATACAAGTAGTTTTCGTAATCCGTTTTAAACTGCGGTACTGCTAATATTTTATACGTAAGTGGCGACTGACTATTCTGTTTGTTACCCCAATTGTAAATATCGCGAGTGGCTATATTGCTCACACCCCATTGCACGCCAAGTGTATTGTCCATATCATAAGGCAGGTATACAAATTTTCCCTGTGCATTATGGTATAGGTAATAATTGTTTTTGTTGTAAAAATAGTTGTCCCAATGCCCTATTAATATCTCGGTTGCGAGTGTTTTTAAATACGACTGCACATCAAATATGCTATCAATTGCAGCGGCAAATTGAGCGGTAGGTGTATTGTTGATGACATTGATAAAGGCTACCAAATCCGAATAGTCATCAGCCGATTCATTTGTTTTCAGTTCGTAAGCACGTTCGTTTAATGGCGATGGATTAATAAGGTCCTTATAGGTTTGCTGATTGGAACCCAACCATGATAACTCAGCCGGCCACGAGCATTTATACAAATTGCCTTTGTTTTCGCCAAAACGTGATTCAAGAAATTTTTTGTTTACCTGTTCGGCATTGGCATAAATACCCCGCAATTGGCCGTTAAAATATAGCTGAACGGGATTGGTTCTGTAACACAAACTGCTATCGGCATTCATCACATATGAGCACAAAAATTCGCGGCTCACCGAAGGGTCATTGTGGCTTCCGTTGAGGTTAAACGTTTTTAAGCCTTGATAGGTTTGATTTTTGTATTCATCTACATCAATTTTAAACGACAGTTTTGCCGAATTGCGGGAAGTATTTCCCTTGATGCGTACACCCACATTGTACAATGTGTCGGTGTCATCGTAAATAAATGTTGCTGGATAACTGTGGTTGGTCCATCGGTTGGTATCGGAAATTAAGGCTTCAAACGAGTCGGGAGCCATCACCAATGCTATTTTGTGCACCTTCCCATCGTATAAGGTTCCGGTATTTGGAAACACTGCAGTTTGAGCTTGTGCAACAAATACACAAGTCGTAAAAATTAAATTCAGTAAAAAGGGTAAACGGTTCATAAGTGTAAATATAACACAAAGTATTTACCAATAGCTAATTTGGTAGAGCGTAAAAAGAGAGTTATGGAGAGTTTTAACGAAGAGAAACTTCATATAGATATTGGTTTATATGAAGTTAGAATATATTAAAGATTGAACGTGTTGTTGCCCAATTTAAGGGAGTCTTTTCATTTATTAAAATAACAATGGGGTTTATAACTCGGCCTTTTAGCCTTACCAACCATCATTATATGCATTTATTGCTAAAGGAAATTTTAATTTTACATAAACTCTTTCATATTGCTCTCCATCCCTTTTTATATATAATGTGTCTTCTTTGACATTAATATATTCACGAGTTTTACTGATCAAACCAATTTCACTTGTACAAACAAATATTTCTAATATCATTTTTTCTCCTTTTTTGAAGTAGACTCCTCTATATCCTGTATGTAAAGGGTCTAAGTCGGCAAGTAGTATATTCGTCTTTTTACTATTTAATAAAAAATAATTTAAGTGTCCGTTGGGATAAAATCTATATATATCATAGTACTCATTGATTAATGACTTACTCAATCTCATAACCCTATGATGCGACATATCGTATCTTTCATAAAGTACACTCGTATCAAGAAACTTGAATACCGATGGATCAAATTTGCATGAGTTCATATAAACCTTTTCATTTAGAGGCACTTTGGTTATGTTATCACCAAGCATATAGACTCTAAGGCATGACGTTGCAATAGAAATAATCAATAGATAGACAAAAATTATCTTATAAAGATTACTCATATAGGGAAAATCTATGTATTGTTTTGGTTGTATTGAATTGAAAGTATTGCTTTAATATTCCCAATGTTGTAAAATTTGAAAATGGCCTATCTGAAGTGCTGAAACTATAAGCGGGTTTTATTCCTTTGACCACGTGTAAATAGGTAAAAGGTTAACATTTTATACAGCCTCTATTTCCTTTACAACAACCCTTCAATAATCTGTTCAATTGAAATTCCTTCCGCTTCTGCTTTGTAGTTTTTGAGCAAACGGTGTCTTAATACATCTTTGGCCACTGCTTGTACATTGGCAATATCGGGCGAATAATTTCCGTGCAACAGGGCGTGGCATTTGGCTCCCAAAATTAAAAATTGTCCTGCACGTGGTCCTGCTCCAAACGAAATATACTCATTTACTTTGGCTGTTGCCATGGGAGTGTTGGGCCTTGTTTTGCTCACCAGTTTCACCGCATACTCCATCACATTATCGGCAACAGGAACCTTGCGCACCAATTGCTGGAATTCCAGAATTTCCTGTGCGCTCATGATTTTATTCGGAGTAACGGCATTATTAGAAGTTGTGCTTTTTACCACCTGCAATTCTTCTTCATACGTTGGGTAATCCAATACAGCGTTAAACATAAACCGGTCGAGTTGCGCTTCCGGCAATGGATAGGTTCCTTCTTGTTCAATCGGGTTTTGGGTAGCGAGTACAAAAAACGGCTTGCCCAGCTGGTGCACTTTGCCACCCACGGTTACACTTTTTTCCTGCATGGCTTCCAGCAATGCGGCTTGTGTTTTAGGGGGTGTACGGTTAATCTCATCGGCCAGTACAATATTGGCAAACAGGGGGCCTCTCAAAAATTTGAACTCGCGTTTTTCATCCAGGATTTCGGAACCTGTAATATCACTCGGCATCAAATCGGGCGTAAACTGAATGCGGCTAAACGGCAAATCAAGTACTTCGCTCAGCGTGCGCACCAGTAATGTTTTGGCCAATCCCGGAACACCTATCAGTAAGGTATGGCCACCTGCAAAAATGGACATCAACACTGCGTCTACAACATCGTGCTGGCCAATAATTACTTTCCCAATTTCTGCTTTAAGGTCCTTATATTTTTGGTGAAGCGCATTTGCCGCTTCCACATCATTTGCATATTGCGTCATTGTGTTACTCTTTTAAAAACTTTTGAATGCT
>CALRRW020000251.1:0-3651 GCA_943370695.1 Comamonas sp. lk
TGTAAAACTGGTAAGAGGTGCTTATATGGAGAAGGAAGCACAGCGCGCTTTGGAAAAGGGATACCTTAACCCCATTCAACCCGACAAGGAAAGCAGCGACCGTGATTACAACGAGGCTCTCGATTTTTGTACCAGCAAAATAGACCGTATTCATATTTGTGCTGGTACTCATAATGAACAAAGCAGCATGTTATTGGTGCAGCTTATGAGGCAAAAAAATATTCACCCTTCCGACAAACGCATTTATTTTTCGCAATTATTCGGCATGAGCGACCATATTAGCTACAATCTTTCGAGTGCGGGGTATAATGTAGCCAAATATTTGCCTTATGGTCCGGTAAAATCAGTAATGCCATACCTGTTCAGACGCGCAGCCGAAAACACCTCGGTAAAGGGACAAGCAGGCAGAGAACTTTCCCTCATTGCAAAAGAGGTTCAACGCAGAAGGAATATTAAATAGGAAACCGTTTGTTAAGCATATGCATGCTGGCAATAATCAACACTCCCGATGATAACCAGATAATGCGGCCATCACAATAGGTGGCCACTACTGTTGTGCCAAATATGGTTAATGTACCTGCAAGCGTCATCCATGCAGCATACAGCAGCGGTTTGTTTTGTTCGGTTGTAGTTGGGGTTCGCTGCAATAGTAAAAACAGGATACCCGGAATACCAAAGCTAAGCAATGGTGCGGCATACGAGTTAAACCGGGTTGCATTCAGTCTTAAAGCATCTATTGAGAATCCCCAGAATGATGGGTTTAATTCTCCTGCGCTTACATAAGCATATTTGCGTATGAGGATATTTTCAATCAAAAAACACACGCACAATATGAGCATCCACCCAATAGCGGTGTTTTTGTTTTGATACCAGGTATACACTGCTATGAACGGGAATGCCACAATAATGGTCTCTTTGGCAAGCGCTCCGATGATAACAGATAATAAGATACCAATAAACTGCCCGGTGAGGGTGAAATAAACCGCAGTAATAACAAAAAAGAGTACACCCGGGTCCACATAACCAATAGTGGTATAATAAAATGTGGGAAAGGAAACGGTGAATAACAAAACCCCTACCCAACACCATACAGATTGAACACCAATATGTTTCATGCTTTTAAACAAGAAAAAGATACTTCCGGCAAGGAAACAGAGATTAATAACATTAATTGCCGTTAGCGGGGAAAAGGGGAGTGGGGCTGCCAGCAAAGGAACAAGCATGCGCCAGTTGGAGGCAGGCCGTATTACCGTTGAGGGCGTTTCCCCTCTGAAATGTTCAACATAGGCAATAAAATAGGCGGCATCATTCAGCGGCCGGTCTACTAAAACAGTGTTACGGTTAAACCTCGGCAGTGTTATCAGTAAAAAAAGAAGCCCCACCATGATTGTTTTTGCGAGGGGCGACATTTTTTGCAGTATTGAAATGAGCGTGAACATTTTGCAATGTTCCGACTACCACAGTATAGATTGTGAAACCTACCAAATTTATTTTGCGGGAATTATGTAAGTGCTTATGCGGTAGGGTTAAAAACTATCAACACCCCTGTTGATACGTGGTGTACAAGTCCAAAAAATGTTTGTCGTACTTTGAAAAAAAGGAAATGTCCGTAAATGTTCCACGCAAGTTGATTCGTGAAACATTTTTAGAAACTGAAATATATACCTATGGGAAAAATAATATCAATTGTTAACCAAAAAGGTGGTGTAGGAAAAACCACAACAGCTATTAACCTTGCTGCAAGTCTCGCTGTTCTCGAGTACAAAACACTTGTGGTGGATGCCGATCCTCAGGCAAATACAACCTCCGGTTTGGGTTTTGATCCGCAAAACATTAAGATGGGATTGTATGAGGTGATGATTAATGATGTGTTTGCAAAGGATGCTTTGCTGAAAACAGAATTTGAATGTTTGGATGTATTGCCATCTACCATTGATTTGGTTGGTGCCGAAATAGAGTTGATTAATTTGCCCAACCGCGAGCGCATCATGAAACATGCCCTCGAAAAACTGAAAGGTGAATATGATTTTATCATTATTGATTGTTCCCCATCTTTGGGTTTAATTACAACCAATGCCTTAACAGCATCCGATTCAGTTATTATTCCTGTGCAGTGCGAGTATTTTGCATTGGAAGGGTTGGGTAAATTATTGAATACCGTAAAAATTGTACAAGCCGGATTAAATCCCGACCTCCAAATAGAAGGTTTATTGCTTACCATGTACGATATGCGTTTGCGCCTGAGTAATCAGGTTGTGGAAGAAGTGAAAATGCATTTCCAGCAATTGGTATTCGACACCATTATTCAACGTAATACCCGACTGAGCGAGGCACCGAGTTTTGGTAAGCCCGTAATTTCTCACGATGCGGAGTGCAAAGGAACCGTGAACTATTTAAACCTGGCTAAAGAGTTATTGCAAAAAAACGGAATGACAAAATTGAACCAGCAGTTCGAACCCCAGTCGTTGAATTAAACAACAGGTTAAAGTAAAACAGTAAATAAGCGATTAACAGATAATACATAACGAAACATGAGTAATCCGAAAAGAAATGCATTGGGCCGTGGATTAAGTGCCTTGTTGGAAAATGCAAGTACCGATGTAACAACAACCGAATCAAAACCTGCCAACTCAATCAGTGAGGTGTTGATTAGCCAGATTGAAGCAAATCCTTTTCAACCAAGGACTGAATTTGAAGAAAAAGCATTAAACGAATTGGCCGATTCGATTCGTGTTCATGGCGTTATACAACCCATCACGGTTCGTAAAATGGGATACGATACGTACCAGATTATTTCGGGCGAGCGGAGAACCCGTGCTTCCATCATTGCCGGAATGACTAAAATCCCTGCCTATGTGAGGGTAGCCAATGATCAGGAAATGCTGGAAATGGCATTGATTGAGAATATTCAACGCGAAGAATTAAATCCGATTGAAATTTCACTAAGCTACAAACGATTGATTGATGAATGCAGTTTAAAGCAAGATGAGTTAGGCGAACGTGTGGGGAAAAACCGTACTACCGTAAACAACTATTTGCGCTTATTGCGTTTGCCGGAAATCGTTCAGCTGGCATTAAAAGAAAAAGCGATTTCAATGGGACATGCCCGTGCAATTATCAATGTTGAAGATCCGCAGAAACAAGAATGGATGTTGGAGCAAATGCTCAGCAATGAGTTAAGCGTGCGTGATGTTGAAGGATTGGTGAGAGAAGCAAACAATACTCCCGGTAAAAAATCGGAAAAACCTGCAGCACAAAAAAAGTCGGAAACACTTGTTGAGTTTCAAACAAATTTGTCGGATAAGTTCAATACCAAAATATCAATCAAGGCTGATGAAAAAGGACGCGGGTCTATTAAGATTCCATTCCGTTCACAAGCAGACTTGCAGCGTTTGTTGGATATCATTGGATAAAACCAATGAACGCATGTGTCAAACAGCTCATTTTTCTAACCGGAGAATGAGCTGTTTTGTTTTACCGGTCAGGCATGTTGGGTTTCAATCTTCCACATCATCACTACCCGGTCGTCACTGCACGTAATCAACTCATCATCGCTAAGCCAAAGTACTTTGTTTACCGATGTGGTATGTCCGTCATTACGCTGTTTGTCTACCACCTTAAGCAAGGTGTCTGTTTTGGCTTCCCAAATCT
>CALRRW020000252.1:0-3593 GCA_943370695.1 Comamonas sp. lk
GATGTTAAGGCTCCTACCATCATCCATGTTGTTTCCACCAGAAGATCAAGCACAACAAGTGATACTATTTTTGCTACAATATCAGATGTTTCAGGGGTGAGAAGCGTTGGAACAATAAGACCTACAGCCTATTACAAAAAAAACAGCAATACCCGACATGCTGCTCAAGGTACTTTTATTTCAGGAAATGGATTGTCCGCAACCTGGCAGTTCATTTTAGATGCCGCAACAATGGGGTCTTTGGCCGTTGGTGATACCATAAAGTATTATATCGTTGCGCAAGACTCGGTAACACCGACCGCAAATATTGCCTCTTCACCAACAGGGATTGTTGCCACAGCTGTTGATGCCGTAATCTCAGACCCCTCTGCATTCAACCAAGTAAGAATCGTTGACCCGTTGAATAATTTATTTTACATCGGAGAAAGCGGAGAATGCAGCTATTGCGATTATGAATCGCTAACAGGTGCGGTTAATTCTTTTTTTGCCGATGTAAACGGAGGATTATTGGGCAGCAACACTACGGTAAAAATTGAAACCGATTTAGCTGCAGAAACAGGGGCCATTGCACTCAACCAGGCCGGTCTTGGTTCCTTTTCGTTAACAATTGTACCTAGTGATACAGCAACTGTTGTAAAAACAATCAGCAATGTTTCTCCACTCACCACGCCTCTTATCAAAATTAGTGCTGGAGGCGTTTCCATAGATGGTCGCGTAAATGGTTCCGGACGTTTTTTACGTTTTGTAAACACGCATACAACAAACACCTCCGCGCAAAGCACAATTTTTTTTGACGAAACCGCTTCCCATGATACCATTCAAAATTGTATTATTGAAAACAACACCGCTACAGCATCAAGAGGTTGCATTGCCTTTGGAAGCAACGGAACGTTAAGCAGTTTTGTTATCAAAAGAAATATTATCCGGGGTGCAGAAGGCGCCCCAGGAACCGCGGGTTATACCCATAGCGGCATTGTTGGTTTTGGTATTAACACCAACAATTTTATAATTGGAGGCTCTGTTGCTGCCGACAGTAACGATTTTTATAACTTTAGGGCAGCCGGAGTTTCTTTTACTGCTTCTGGAAATAATCACACCATAAAAAATAATAACTTCTATTTTACAACAGGAACATCAACAAGCACAAGTAACCTAGCGGCTATTGCTATTAACGTTGTAAATGGTTACGGACACACTATTTCCAACAATAGTATTGGGGGCTCAAACAAAAACAGAACAGGCCCTGCAATGGCCCTTGCTGCAAGTGTAAACCAAAGTATTACTGGCATTTTGCTCAGCGCGAGCGCTATTGATAGCAGTATCGTTGACAATAATATCGTTTCTAATTTTGGCCAGGTTTCAAACAATACAGCAAAAAACACAATCGGAATCAATATAAGTTCCGGAAAGGTTCGTGTTTCAAACAATACCATTGGCGGTGGCGCTTCTGCCTCAGACACCCTTCGGTCGGGAGCTATCGGTGCTTGTATAAATGTAGGCGGTGGTGATGTATTAATTAAAAACAACATTGTCGGAAACCTAAGCTATTCAGGTGCTGGAACCGGTCTTTTCGCAAATGCCGGGATTCGTAGTAGTGGAGGAAATGTTAGTGTTGTTGGAAACACTGTTAAAAATATTACCGCATTCTCTGGCCAAACCACAACTGTTGGAGCAGAATACCCTGCTGGAATTATACTCGCAGGAACAACATCATTGGCTACTGAAATAAGTGGAAACACAATCCATGATATCCTTGCAACCCGTGATACCATTTCTGCCACGCTTCTAAGTCGGGTATATGGCATAAGATCGGATAATGCTACTGCTACACAAAGCATATACAAAAACACAATATACAACATAAACTCGGTGGCGGTAACCGGTGGTGGCAACATGCAAATTGTTGGAATTAGCGCAAGAGGAACCTCAAGTCCGCAAACAATACACAATAACTTAATATCCCTTATTCAAACGGCTGGCGAACCTGAGATAAAAGGAATTGAAACAGCATCAACGGGAACAAAAAACGTGTTTTACAATTCCGTCTACATAGGAGGTAGCATAGCCTCCGGTTCAACCAAATGTTACGCCTATTACAAAGAGGCAACAACGGGTACGCATGTAGTAAGGAACAACTTGTTTTATACAGACAGAAGCGGAGGTAGTGGCGTTTTTTTAGCCGCAGGGATTGCAACAACCACCACATTAACCTTCTCAAACAATACGCTCGTTTCAACTGACTCCACCAAAGTTGGAGACGTGGCAGGAACGGTATACAACTTCTTCGGATTTAATACTGCAGCCGTGCATACAGCCGGCCGATATGGCATAGCGTCCTTGTACCCTTCTGCTACTTTTTTCACCGCAAAAGCTACTGCAAACCTTTCAAACAACAGTTGTGTAACCAATGATGGCGGAACGCCCGTTGCGATTACTGTTGATTTTAACAATACTTCAAGAGGCTCTGTAAACCCCGACATTGGTGCTACAGAATTTAGCGGTTCAGGGATGAGTTGGCTTGGTGTAAACAGTGATTATAGCAATCCGTTAAACTGGTGCGGGTATAATACTCCTGCTCCAACAGTTCCTATTACCATTCCCATTACGGGCAACGATCCAATATTAAGCACCAATGCATCTATAGGAGACCTTACGCTTTCTTCTGGCACTAAGCTTTATTTAAACGACAAGGGCTTAACCCTTTCGGGCACTCTTAGCGGAACAGGGCTGCTTGTGGGATCTGCAGCCTCGTCTCTTACAATAACAGGTACAGGAAATATTGGAACCATCAATCTCGACCAAACCAAATCCGACACCACAAACGCGCTTTCTTCCCTTACCATAAACAGGGGAACAAACCCGGCAACAGGGTCTGTTACATTGGGCAATACTGTTTATCTGCGCGATGCCCTTACTTTGACAACAGGAACATTAAACACCGGAAACAACCTAATATTAACCTCTAAAATTATTGGGGGCACTGCCAGAATTGCTCCGGTAAACACTACCAATGCCGCAATTAGCGGAAACATAACGGCACAACGCGCTGTTGAGAGCATAGGAAGACGTTGGCGCTTTTTCTCTTCCCCAGTTTCGGGTACCACTATTGATGATTGGCAGAACGAAATTCACATAACAGGGCCAGGAGGAAACGCAAACGGTTTCGACTCTTCGTTATCAAATCAATCTTCTGCTTATTGGTACAACGAAACTGCACTGGGAGATTACAATTCGGGGTGGACCAGTCCCGTAAACACCTCGGAAGTAATTCCTGTTGGTGTTGGCTATCGTTTACTTGTTCGTGGACCAAGAACCGATGGCGACACCCTCTTACGTGGACAGCTTTTTCAACAAAACCGAGTTACTCTTGATCTCACCGGACCGGCAACTGTTGGAAATGTTGTTATGCCAATTACGTTCACATCCACAGGCCTCGACTCTAATGATGGGTGGCATTTGCTAGGTAACCACTATGCCTCTCAAATCAGCTGGAACTCCATATACGATGACGTAACCTCACAAACAAATATGAATCCATCAGTATATGTTCTGGATGCTGTTGCCACAAACGGATATGTAAGCTGTAATGCCGC
>CALRRW020000253.1:0-3589 GCA_943370695.1 Comamonas sp. lk
TTAACAACAATGATTTTAATATTAGTATTATTAGCCATCAGCTTTTTGATAAGCTGGCAGTTTAAGCGCAAAGCACGCGAATATTCCGAAGTAGCCTTGCGCAACAATTTATCGGGAGCCGAAATCGCGGAACAGATGTTACACGATAACGGAATTTATGATGTAAAAGTGATTTCGGTTGAAGGACAACTTACCGACCACTACAACCCGCAAAATAGAACAGTTAATTTGAGCCAGGAAGTGTATCATGGCCGCAGTGTATTGGCAGCCGCTGTTTCCGCGCACGAATGCGGACACGCAGTTCAACACGCCAAAGCGTATGCCTGGTTAAACTTCCGTTCTGCAATTGTTCCGTTTGTGAGTGTTGCTTCCAGATGGGTTCAATGGATTTTATTAGGGGGTATTTTATTGCTCAATTCATTTCCTCAATTATTGCTTATCGGTATTATCCTGTTTGCGGCCATCACGCTGTTTTCATTTATTACATTACCGGTAGAGTTTGATGCCAGCAAACGTGCAATGGCATGGTTGGATACCAAAGGAATTGTGCATCGCGATGAATATACAATGGCTCGCAGTGCATTAAATTGGGCTGCCTCCACATATGTTATTGCTGCACTTTCATCATTGGCCACGCTGCTTTATTATATTTCTATTTTCACGGGTCGCAGAGACTAATGTGCTGAACATATTGAGTTCTGATAGTGAAATCAGTGAGGACTTAAGCAACGCAATTGCAGAATTTTCGAAAATCCTTTGCACGTAATGCTGCAAAGGATTTTTTTTGCTATACTTTTTATGCAGCATTATCGTTTTATTCAATATTTTTGAGGCTGGTGGCAAAATTTATATTCACTTTAATATTCGGGGTTATGAGCATCACTGTTGCCAATGCGCAGTTGGGAGGAATTAGCTCGTATCAGTTTTTAACCCTGCAACCCAATGCACGCATAGCAGCAATGGGAGGGACGGCTATTTCATTAAATGATAATGACATGAACCTTGCCGTCCAAAATCCGTCACTGTTGCGCAAGGAGATGGACAATCAAATTACGTATAACCATGTTTTTTTGTTTGAGGGCATTAGCGCAGGATATGCCGGTTTTACAAAATATGTTGAGAAGACGGGAACTTTTGCTGCAGGAATTCAATACATCAATTATGGCTCATTTACAGAAACCACTGCGAATGGTGATGCTATTGGTTCATTTAATGCAGGTGAGTATTGCATGAATATTGGTTATGGCAAACAGTTATCACAAGGCTTTTCTGTTGGCGGCCAGGTAAAACTTATTTATTCATCGCTGGCTGGTTACACTTCCTATGGTTTGGCTACCGATATTGGCGCAACCTATCACAATGAGGAAAAACTTTTTACTGTAGCGGCTACGATTAACAATGTGGGACGCCAGTTAAAGTCATACACAGACGGAAACAGTGAAGCAATGCCCCTTGATATGCGTTTGGCCTTTACCAAAAAGTTTAAGCACAATCCCTTTCGGTTTACCCTTGGATTAAACCATCTCGAAAGGCCGGGTAAGTTATTGTATCAAAACAATGAAAAACCGGGTTTGCAAAAGGACCTCGAAACGGGTGAAATTATTCCTCAGGAATTTAATATCGGACAAAAAATGCTGGCACATGTTACCTTAGGTTCGGAACTGCTATTGGGTAAAAACTTTTATGTAGCGCTGGCTTACAATAACTATAAACATTGGGAAATGAAGTTGGAAGACAAAGGCGGATTTGCCGGATTCAGCTGGGGTTTCGGGTTAAAGGTGAGTAAGTTTCAGGTTGCCTATGGAAACACCGGGTATTTTGTTGGGCATGGAACCAATCATTTCTCTTTTATCTTTAACCTCCACGATTTCAAGAAAAAGAAGCAAAAAGCATCTTCTTAGTCTTGTTTTTTTATCCGTAATTTGTTGCTATAAGCGCTTCAAATTATATGTCGAACATTATCATTGCCATTGACGGTTATTCATCCTGCGGTAAAAGCACCCTTGCCAAACAAATTGCCAAGGTCCTGCATTATCGTTACATCGATACAGGAGCAATGTACAGGGCAACGGCATTGTTTTTAATGCGCCATCAAATTGATATTTACCATCCCGAACTGGTAGCAACCGCGCTGAATGATATTCATATTGATTTTAGGGTAAACAAAGACACACAATCTCAGGATACTTACTTAAATGGTGAAAACGTGGAGCATGAAATTCGCGTGAATCCCCGTGTGGTGAGTATTGTAAGTGATGTAAGTGCCATTAGCGAAGTGCGTACTTTTTTGGTGAAGCAACAACGCAAAATGGGCACGGAAAAAGGCATTGTCATGGATGGCCGCGATATCGGAACGGTTGTATTTCCGGAAGCCGAACTCAAAATATTTGTGACAGCTGATCCTGTTGTAAGAACGCAACGCAGGCTGGATGAGTTAAAGGAAAAGGGCCAGAACACAACCTTTGATGAAGTATTGGCCAACCTCCAAAAGCGCGACCATATTGATTCGACACGTGCTGATAGTCCGCTCAAACAAGCTGATGATGCCATTCTTTTGGATAACTCACACATGAGCAGGGAAGACCAGTTTGAGCTGGTGTATGATTGGGTGAAACAACGGATTCAACAGGCAAGCGCATAAAAAAAGTCCCACCTCGCTTGCTGCTGAGTGGAACTTTTTCATCAATTAAATACGGGTATTATTCTCCCATTTCTACTTTGGCTTCGTATCCTCCGCCAAATGCTTTTTCCTTAATTTTAGCTTCAATTTCATCAGCCAATTCAGGGTTGTCGAGGAATAATTGTTTTACCGCTTCTCTTCCTTGTCCCAGTTTGGTATCACCGTAGCTAAACCATGAACCGCTCTTTTTCACAATTTCCATATCACTTCCCAAGTCCACTATTTCACCAACTTTGGAAATACCCGAACCATAAATGATATCAAACTCAACGGTACGGAAAGGAGGGGCTACTTTGTTTTTCACCACTTTCACTTTGGTACGGTTTCCAATAATATCGTTGCCTTCTTTAAGCTGACCAATTCTTCTGATATCCAAACGTACCGAAGCGTAAAACTTCAATGCGTTACCACCTGTGGTAGTTTCAGGGTTACCAAACATCACACCAATTTTTTCGCGCAACTGGTTGATGAAAATACAAATACAACCTGTTTTGTTAATGGTACCGGTTAATTTACGCAATGCCTGGCTCATCAAACGGGCTTGTAATCCCATTTTTGAATCACCCATATCGCCTTCAATTTCTGCCTTGGGAACCAATGCAGCTACCGAGTCAATTACAATAATATCAATTGCTCCTGAGCGGATCAATGCATCGGCAATTTCTAAGGCTTGCTCTCCGTCATCCGGTTGCGACACCAATAGATTGTCTACATCAATACCCAATTTTTGCGCATAACCTTTATCAAAGGCATGTTCTGCATCAATAAATGCAGCCATCCCGCCTTTTTTCTGAATTTGTGCGATGGCATGTTGTGCCAACGTAGTTTTTCCCGATGATTCCGGTCCGTATATTTCAATAATTCTTCCTGTTGGAAATCCACCAATACCCAAGGCTATATCCAATCCCA
>CALRRW020000254.1:0-3587 GCA_943370695.1 Comamonas sp. lk
GTTCATCTACATAAAATTCCAGCAAACTTCCCATGTTAAACACCTTGTACATTTCGTGCCAGGTGCTGTTGCTTTGTTGTTGTATCATGCTAAACAATGGAGGTATTTCAAACAAATTATCTTTAATGAAACGCAACCCGTTTGTATAATGCAAAACCTTGGTATGCGCACCTCCCGTGCAATGAATCATACCATGTATTTCGCTAAAGTGATTATCAAATATTTGTTTGATAACAGGAGAAAAAGTGCGGGTAGGTGATAAAATCATTTTACCTACCGTTAACGGATGACCATCTACAGTATCGGTTAACTTTAACCCTCCGGTATACACCAACTCATCAGGAACCAATTGATCGTAACTTTCTGTTACCTTTTTATAATCGTCAGAAAGCACATCATGGCGGGCCATTGTAAGTCCATTGCTACCCATTCCTGCATTGTATGTTTTTTCGTAAGTTGTTTGCCCGAAACTGGCAAAACCAACAATCACATCACCCGGCTTAATGTTTTTGTTGTCAATAATATTGCTGCGTTTGGTGCGCGCTGTAACAGTTGAATCAACAATAATGGTTCTTACCAAATCACCCACATCTGCTGTTTCGCCCCCGGTGCTGTAAATATGAACGCCATAACTGCGCAGCATCTCGATAAACTCTTCCGTTCCTTCTATTATAGATTGAATCACCTCGCCCGGAATCAAATTTTTATTGCGCCCGATGGTCGATGAAATCAAAATATCCTGATACACTCCTGCAGCAAGCAAATCATTCGTATTCATCACAATTGCATCCTGAGCAATACCTTTCCAAACACTCAGGTCGCCTGTTTCTTTCCAGTACAAATAGGCCAAACTACTTTTGGTTCCGGCACCATCAGCATGCATCAGGTTGCAAAAAGCATCATCGCCTCCCAAATAATCGGGTACAATTTTGCAAAAAGCCTGAGGGAAAATACCCTTGTCAATATTTTTGATGGCTGCGTGAACATCTTCTTTTTGAGAAGAAACACCACGTTTCATGTATTTGTCGGAAGTCATGTTAAAAGCTATTGGGTGGCAAAGGTAATATTTGCACGCGCATTACGAAGTGCGAATTACGGGATGTTTATCAGGGTTATTTACGTTTGCCTTTATACTCGGTACTCATCACCCTGAAAGTTGTGCGCCTGTTTTCCTGATGCTGCTCTTCGGTGCAGTCTACACCATCTGCACAATCATTTACCAAACGGGTTTCTCCATAACCTACAGCCGTTAAACGATCTTTGCTGATTCCTTTTTGTGTTAAATAGTCCACACAACTTTGAGCCCGTTTTTGCGAAAGTTTAAGGTTGTAATCCTCCGGAGCCCTACTATCGGTATGAGAACCCAGTTCGATGGTAATTCCAGGATTCGCAGATAAAATAACAGCCAAAGAATCCAGCACTTTCGCTGCATCGGGACGAATATTAAACTTATCTAAATCGTAATAAATTCCTTGAAGTGTAAACTCATAGCTCTCGGTGGGAATACCATCTAGTACAAAATCAATAATGATGGTCGAATCCTTTTGGATACCCATTGACGAAACCCTGGTAGTACCCGATGCAAAATATTTGTCTTTTTGGGCCATTATTTCCAATTCCATTTGCAATGGGAGCTCTGCCATATAATCACCGTTTTCATTTGTTTTGATGGTAAACGGAGCTTTGTTGCTGGTGATGGTAACATTCGCTAAAGGAATCGGTTGCCCGGTTTCTTTGTCTGTTACTTTACCTTTGCTCAACAAAATAAATGGCTTCACGGTTATTGCATAAATATCATCATCGCCTTTTCCCCCTGGCCTGTTCGAACAGTAATAGGCAATAGGTGCATCAGGACTTTGCATGTCGCCTTTAGGCACAAAGGAAATTCCAAAATCATCCCCACCACTGTTAACCGGTGATTGTAAATTCTCAGCTTTTTTAAATACTCCGGAAGAATCGGCTGTTTTAAAAATATCCAATCCTCCCATGCCCGGCCAACCTTTGGATGCAAAATAAATGGTACCATCGGCAGCCATATTCGGGAACATGTCGTCTTCGTTGGTATTTACCAATTTCCCCAGGTTTACCGGGGTTCCCCACGAATCATTAAACAAGGTATAAGGAATATAATAAAGATCCTTCTCTCCAAAACCTCCCGGCATATCACTTGCAAAAAACAACCTTTTTCCATCGGGGCTCATAGCAGGATGTCCTACCGAAAAAGAGTCGCTGCAAAAAGGAAGAACTTTGGGAGCTGTCCACAAATCGTTCTGTTTATATGAAACATAAATTTTACAATTTAATCCGGTTCCGTCCACACCATTGCATTGTGTAAAATACAGGGTTGTTCCGATACTGTCCACCCACCCAGCACCTTCATTAAAGTTGGAGTTAATATTGCCTTTGAGATTGGTTGGCGGGCTCCAGGTATTGCTGTTTTGGGTTGATTCAAAAAAATCGGAACATTTTTGACCTGTCCATTCAAAAATTTCATTGCCGGTGGCTTCTTTCCTTGATGATGCCCAAATCATTTTGCCCTGCGAGTAATAGGGAGAATAATCTGAGTATTCTGTATTGAGTTCTGGCACCTCCAATACTGTTAATTTTTTGGGGTTCGCTTTCCATAGCTGTGCATTGGCACACGCCTGCATTTCACGAATGGCATTTTTATCGCCCGGCACTTCAAACAAATAATCACCAAACTGTCGGTTGGCTTCCTCGTACCGTTCAAAATTTTTGAGCAATAAACCGTAAGAATAAATGATGCGAACATCAGGGTATTTAGTATTTACCAACTTTTCGTACCACTCAAATGCCTGTTTAAAATTATTTGCTTTCCGATAACTCTCGGCCACCATAAAAAGCATTTCATTTTGCAATTCTTCGTCTTTTATTTTTGCGTATAATTTCTTGTATAAACCCGCAGCTGAGTTATACTTTTTGATATCGTAAGTAAATTTAGCTTTTCTGATTTCGAGCTCAAGTTGTGGCGACAGGGGTTGCTGTGCCTTAACTAAAGCTGAACAAAGTAACA
This sequence comes from Comamonas sp. lk, assembly GCA_943370695.1. Taxonomy (GTDB): domain Bacteria; phylum Bacteroidota; class Bacteroidia; order UKL13-3; family UKL13-3; genus UKL13-3. The sequence goes on from CALRRW020000254.1 coordinate 3,035, forward strand.
TACATAAAAACAATTGGGCTAAACGCATAAGCAATTATACTAAACGAAAACGATTATATTATTATTGGGTATTTACACGAACTTCATTTCGAAAAAATCATGACCACAATCACTATTTTCTGAAACACAAATCATTGGTAAACCAACAAAGACAGAACAATTTTTCCACAGAATAAGTGTAAAAATAGACATATCATCACTTAAATTATTACCTTAAATTTTCCCCGACCATCCTTTTATACTCGATAAACCGCACTTTATCTTCGCATTAGTTATGCTTATTTTTTCTTAAAATTTTGAATTTTATCTTGTTTTTGTACTGGCCAGTAATGTAAATTTGGCCTCCTCTACTATTTTTAATAGAAATTAATGTTCATGAAAAAAATATACTTTATCCTAGCAACCATTTTAACTTTTATTGGTTTTCAGGCTGCTGCCCAGACACCTTATTATTACAATGGGGTTGGTACCATTACCACCGTAACATCCTGGGGTTTAAATACTGACGGAAGCGGAGCAAATCCGGCCAATTTTACTGACAACAATCAGGTTT
>CALRRW020000255.1:0-3585 GCA_943370695.1 Comamonas sp. lk
TGCGCAATTTTTCAACTTCTTTTTTGAACGCTGTAAAAACGGTTTCGTTCCATTTTTTTGTTTCGGCAGCTTTGAGCATGTTTTCAATTTCACGCTCAGGGCTATCCTGGCCCAACTCTTCCTGCAATGCACGGATTTGTTGCTGAAGGAAAAATTCGCGTTGCTGCTTGTCCATATCACCCCGCACCTTGCTTTGAATTTCGTTTTTCAATTGCAATTGCTGAAGCTCCTTGGTGAGGTGTTCCAACACTTTTTCACCACGGGTTTTGAAAGCTTCAATCTCGAGGATGGCTTGTTTTCCACTTACATCCAAATTCATGTTGGATGAAATAAAATTAACCAAAAACTTAGGGCTTTCAATATTGCGAATGGCAATGCTGGCTTCGCTCGGAATGTATGGCGACACTTCAATAATTTGTAGTGCCAAATCTTTAATAGACGAAATGAGGGCAGTGGTTTCTTTGTTGGTTTCCACCTTGTGCTCAGGCATGGCTGTAATGCTGGCCGTCATGTAAGGCTCCGTAGTGAGGCATTCGTTTAATTGGAATCGTCTTTTGCCTTGAATAATCACAGTGGTGTTTCCATCGGGCATGCGTAACATTTTCATGATATGCGCCACGGTACCTACTTTGTACAAATCGTCAAAAGTGGGGTCTTCAATATTGGCATTTAGCTGGGTAACAACGCCAATAGACTTTTTCGCTTTGTAAGCATCTTTGATTAAGTTGATGGATTTATCGCGACCAACAGTAATGGGTATGACAACCCCCGGGAACAAAACGGTGTTGCGCAGCGGTAATATTGGCAGACTATCGGGCAATATTTCCTTATTCATTTCATCTTCTTCCTCTTGCGAAAGCAATGAAATAAACTCTTGGCTATCGTTATCGTCACTTATAAAGTTCTGTATTATAAAGGGTTCGTTCTCTTTCATGTATATCTGGTGTTTACAGCAAAGCTGTTTGTAAATAATGGATGCTGTTTATTTCAACCTTCATGCCACAGGTTTCGGGGCGCATCAGTTATGTCCGGAATGTGGTTGGACAACCTTGGGGAGTTATTTGTTTTTCATGCCATCCCATGCCATTGCAAAACACTGGTCTATTTGAGCGTGGGAGAGTTGTATCTCCTTTTGGGTAATGGTTTTGATGGTTTCATGAATAGCGCCCTGCATTTGTGCTTTCATAATATCAATGTCAATGGTCTTGAGAATGCGCTTTTGTTGTCCATACTCTAAAAACTGATCCAAAGGTTTTAACTCCTTTTCGGTTTCTTCGATAATGGTTTTTGAAATCAATCCGCTGTAAATAAACTGCTCCACAAACAACATCTTGGTGGGGTTGCGCAAACAAAACGAGAAGTAGGAGATCCACATATTGGCAAAGGTTTCATAAAAGTCGGAGGTTGCATGTTTGTTGTCCAGCAGCACGGCCGTCATTTCCTTTTTGGTAATATGGTAAATATCGTTCATCAAGGCTTCTTTGCTTTTGTAGTAAATATACAATGTGCCCGTTGCAATTCCGGCTGCAGTTGCTACATCGGCCATCTTAAGACCTGAGAATCCGGTTTGGATAACCAAGTTCATGGCTGCCTTGTGAATTTCTGCTAATTTATTCGGGTCTTTAAGTTTAGGCATGCGTGACGTATAACAATGGTTTGTTATTCAAAGGTATTTTATCCATTGAAAAAACCATCATTATTGGTGAATATATATTCACTACACTCCTAAGTGCTTGTAAAATAAAGGATTTTATGTTGTTTTTTTGAACGCTCAACAACGACCGCGTGGAAATTATTTTAACTTTTCCTGCAAGTATTTTCCGGTAAAACTGGCCTTCACTTTCACCAAATCTTCGGGTGTTCCCTCAAATACCAGGGTACCTCCGTTGTCGCCTGCTTCGGGGCCTAAATCCACAATCCAGTCGGCACATTTAATCACATCCATATTGTGTTCAATCACAATAATGGTATTGCCTTGGTTAATCAAAGCATCAAACGACTTAAGCAGCTTTTTGATATCGTTAAAATGCAATCCGGTGGTAGGTTCATCAAAAATAAACAATACATGATCGCTGTTTTTGCCACGGCCCAAAAAGGAAGCCAGTTTAACCCGTTGGGCTTCACCACCCGATAAAGTATTGGATGATTGTCCGAGTTGCACATAACCCAATCCAACATCCTGCAAGGGTTTAATTTTATTGACAATGGATTGTTCTTCCTGGAAAAACACAATGGCCTCGTCAATGCTCATGTTGAGCACATCGCTGATATGTTTGCCGCGTACTTTTACATCCAGTATTTCTTCTTTAAAACGGGCTCCTTTACATTCTTCGCAAGGCAAATGGATATCGGCCATAAACTGCATTTCAATGGTTACTTCTCCCTCGCCCTGGCAGGTTTCGCAACGGCCGCCATCCACATTAAATGAAAAGTGCTGGGGTTTGTAACCTCTGCTTTTTGAAATGGCTTGGGTTGCATACAAATCGCGGATATGGTCGTATGCCTTGATGTAGGTAATGGGGTTGGAGCGGGATGATTTTCCAATCGGGTTTTGGTCAACCAGTTCAATTTGTTTGATGCTTTTAAAACTACCTTCAATTTTATCATGCGCTCCGGTTTTTTCGCCACTGTAATTGCCCAATTGTTTTTGCAAAGCGGGAAACAAAATGGATTTAACCAACGATGTTTTACCCGAGCCTGAAACGCCAGTAACCACCGTTAATACATGCAACGGGAAATTGGCATCTACACCTTTGAGGTTGTGTTGGCGTGCGCCTTTTATGGAAATAAACTCATTGGGTTTTCTTCTTTTTGCCGGAACTGGAACTTCTTCTTTCCCACTCAGGTATTTCCCGGTGAGGCTATCTTTGTTTTGCAACACTTCTTTGTAGGTTCCCTGTGCAATCAATTGTCCGCCATTCACGCCCGCTTCCGGCCCGATATCAATGAGCTGATCGGCTACCTTCATCATGTCTTCATCATGCTCTACCACCACAACGGTATTGCCAATATCCCGCAGTTTTTGCAATACTTCAATGAGTTTTTCAGTATCTCGGGAGTGAAGTCCGATGCTGGGTTCGTCCAAAATATACAATGAACCCACAAGGCTGCTTCCCATTGATGTTGCAAGATTGATGCGTTGCGATTCTCCACCCGAAAGGGTATTGGACAATCGGTTTAACGATAAATAACCCAAACCTACATTTTGCATAAAAAGCAAACGTGCGGTAATTTCAGACAGCATCCGTTTGGCAATACTTGTCTGTTGCTCGTTTAAAGTTAGGTTGTTGAAATAGTTACCCGCATCATCAATGCTCATCAACAAAATTTGTGATAACGAATGATAGTCATTCATTCCTCCGTTTTTAATGGAGGTGTTTACCAGGCGCACATAATTGGCATCCTTGCGCAAGCGTGTTCCTTTGCAATCGGGGCAAATGGTTTTACCCCGGTAACGGGCCAGCATTACCCGGTATTGAATTTTGTATGTTTGTTTTTCAATATCTTTAAAAAAGCCGTGTATGCCTTCCCATGATGCATCTCCCTGCCACAAAAAGTCTTTTTGGGCGGTTGTTAACTCATGGT
>CALRRW020000256.1:0-3581 GCA_943370695.1 Comamonas sp. lk
CCTGCAGTAGTTGAAGCGTTAGTTAGGTTATATACGTTATTAGCAGATATACTCCCAGATGCAATTCCATTGATGGAAAGACCTGTAACATATCCGAGTGTAGTTGAAACGATATTGAGATTATATATACGATTAGCCGTTATAGAAGCATTTTGAGTAGCACCTGATAAGTATATACCCGTTAAAGAAGCATCACGGTAATCAGTACTTGCACCGCGGGCAATAATATTGTTGATACTATTATTGTTTAGATTCACAGGAGCTGTGCCTTCAATAGAAATTGCTCTTACTTTGTTAGTAGTTCCTGCTGCTACTGATTGGTCTATATTGGTAATTATATTATCACTGATGTTTACCTTTCCAATACTTACTAGTGAACGAATCATTACACTTAAGCCACGGCCTGCAATCGTTATTTTTCCCGTTGTTTCTAGTCCACCAATTTTATTCGCCACAATATTGAGATTACCGCCATTGGCTGTGATGGCTATCAACCCGTTTGTAGTTCCGTTACTCGATAAATTATACCCTTTGATTATATTATCCGAAACAACACTTTCTATTGCAGTATCAACATTTAAAACCATTACAGAAAGTGCAGTGGCTCCCGAATAAGTCCATAAGCTAGCTGTGGGTGAGGCGCCAATTGCATTTAATCTAATTTTATTGTTTTCAGATCCTATTCCTGGAACAAAATTGATGGCAGTGTTAGCAGTTGCATTCGTAAACGTTTGAAAAATAGAATTGCCCTCCAGTAACCAACTCGAACCGTTTCCGGTAGCCGTAATATTTATGCCCGCTAGTGAGAAATTAGAAATTTTGTTGTTTAGAATTTTGTTGTTGTCATTTCTTACATTACTTGATGCACCAGTTGACAGGATTTGGTTTGCAGAAAGTAATGTGGTAGACGAAGATGTGATGGTATTGTTTTCAATCGTGTTATAATCATTTCCTGTTTGGTCACCAATTGACCCTCCTAATACTATCGTTCCAGATGTACTTACATTATTATTTCCGATAATATTTAATGACACAATTCTATTAAAAGACGCATCACTTCCAAAACGAATAACGGGAACAGCCGGTGTAGTTGTTTGAACAGACCATTCATTTTTTTCTGTAGGAATACCAAGCGCATCGTATCCCATTCCATTCAGGGTTAAACTATCTACCCCATAAAAATTAAGCAATGCATTATTACCCGATAAAGCTTGTGTATTGGTGGTTACAATTCCGGTAACATTATTCGCAAGTTTTATGGTTACATTTTTTGCATACACACTATTCGTATACAACATTTGCTCGAATGCTATTGGAAAAACTTCCTTATCGGAACTATAATTTTGGGTAATTTCAAATACTGTTAAACTATCAATATAAGAGCGGCCTAATCGTTTTGATACAGCGGTTAGGTTTTCAAAATCTTCCCCCTGTCCAATCTTATAAATCGGTTTTGAAAGTGTATCAGGTATAATTTCGGCTTTGGTAAAGTAATAAAATGAATCTACTATCGAAGCAGTAATTGTATCCGAACGTAATGAATCTATAAGATAGCTGATTCTTTCTCCCGAAGGGTAAAAAACATCAATAGTTTTTAATACCAATGAATTGCTTTTTGCAAGTGCTAACTTCGATCTAGATGTAAGTTCATCATCTTGCACATTTATCATAAAGCTTGTTAAATTTCCGGTATTGTTCAATACAGCCAGTTGCCAAAACCCTGTATCTGCAATATTTTTAAGCGTTGCTGATGCTGTTCCAATAACAGGTGATTCGTGATAAGCAGCTTGAATATTGATGGCTTTTTCATTCACAATTGGATTATATAAAGTAAGCGGGTTAACATATTCGTTTGCGCCTATTGGAAACTCATAAACCTTTGCTTCTGATAAAGGTTTTGCTGGAATACTACGTGTGAACGGACCTGTAAAGCAACTTCCCGAAATAACTTTAATGGATTGCGCGTTGGTCGTATCAGTGAATAGTATTTGATTGTTTACAGATGATTTTATTTTGCCTGATTGCAGAACCAATGTATCTGTAACTTCAATATTTCCACCAACAACTTCTACGCCTAATCTGTTTGCAAAAAACAAACCTGAAAGTTTTCTGCTCTGCGGAATTTCGTAGCCTGTATTTCTTTGTGCATACTCTGTATTGTATTCTATAAATAGCTGTTGTGGGTTAACATAAATAGGATTGACATCAAGATAACTTCCGTTCCCAACAATATTGGCTCTTCCTATTCTTACTGTAGAAAACACAGAAGGGCTTCCTATTTTCAATTTATCGGCATGTATAATTTTCCCACCATAAAAACCAACTTGATTAACCAATAATGGATTCAAAATCGCAAATGAAATAACATTAAAAGTATCCTCTTTGATAATTTCCAATGAGCTAACCTTTACTATTCCATTACCCGAAACAACTTGATTGTTAAATGAAGAGAGTATAAGTTTTGATGCCGCATCATTGCTTTGTATACTTCCATTTATTTTTGCTGAATCGGCATTGATTGTTAACTGGTATGCACCGACCTCTATTGTATCATTGCTACCTATAAACAAATCGTTATTAATGGTTGTATTCCCATTTAAAATAAGTTCGGTAACAGAAGAAGTATTCGTGATGCTATCAATAAATACTCCTGCATAGTCTCCACTTATTGTGTATTGTTTAATTGCGCTATTAGTAGATGCTCCGAAAAGCACTTTATGTTGCCTGAATTTTGAAACGCTTAAATCGGATAACAGTTGCGCATTACCATCCGATATCAATATTCCACCAAGAAGGTTAATATTATTTTTTGCAGAGTTGAATACAAGCCCACTTGTAATAATGCGACCACCACTTTGAGCAAAAAATGCGTCACTGCTAGCGTTAAAGTTTTTAAGTTGATTGGTAATAGTTAACTCTCCACCCTCCACTATTAAAGATGCAAGCGCACGCAATTGCAATGAACCTTGTATAACAATTGAACCTTGTTTTAATTTTAACAAGCACAATCCATTAATCGTAAAATCTCCTCCAAGGGGTGTTACTGAAAATCCTGGATTATCAATCACAACAGAAAAACCTTTAGTAGATATAAGATCTCTGTTGGGAAATAATCTGTTTTGTAAAGTATATGAGCCTGCAATACATAATATACCTGTATGTGTTGCAGATACTCCAAGCAATGCACCAGCCGATTCAAAATCGGTTGCAGCACCTTTGATTGTAAGTCGCAACGGGTTAATGGTTAGAGAGTCTTTTGCGCTATTTTTATCACTTATAAGCGCATAAACATTTGTAGTATCTCCACTACCCGTAAGCTTCGAATTTTCATCCCCAATAAAACGTAAGCTGATTGCAGAAGTATATGAAGCAGTGATTTTGTATAAATTAAGAATATTACTGTTAAGCATATCCCTTCCAATTATGATTTCGCTTCCTATATTATTATATGTAGGGGTAGCCCATGCAGTTATCTTTCCATTATTAACCACATCATAATTAACATACAGTTTCTGTGCTGCAGCTTGATCGGCAAACGTTAGTTCACCATATACAACAAGCTGGTGACAACGAGCCTCATT
>CALRRW020000257.1:0-3564 GCA_943370695.1 Comamonas sp. lk
GTGCTATGGCTTACACCACAATCGTTTCGGCTACCTCTTCGGATCCGGCTCCAATGCAGTTTTTTGCCCCAATGGGTGGTGCTGCAATCGGTGAATTTTTCCGTGATACCGGTCGCCCGGCTTTGATCATTTATGATGATTTGTCGAAACAGGCAGTAGCTTACCGCGAGGTTTCATTATTGCTTCGCAGACCTCCGGGACGTGAGGCATATCCTGGTGATGTATTTTACTTACATAGCCGTTTGCTAGAGCGTGCTGCAAAAATCAATGCAACAGATTCTATCGCACAAGCCATGAATGATATCCCCCCTTCAATCAAACATTTGGTAAAAGGTGGTGGATCATTAACTGCATTGCCAATTATCGAAACACAAGCGGGTGACGTATCGGCTTATATTCCTACCAACGTAATTTCAATTACAGATGGTCAGATTTTCCTTGAGTCGAACTTGTTTAACTCAGGTGTTCGTCCGGCTATCAACGTAGGTATTTCGGTATCACGTGTGGGTGGTAACGCTCAGATTAAATCAATGAAAAAAGTTGCAGGTACCTTAAAATTAGACCAGGCGCAATACCGCGAGTTAGAGGCATTCTCTAAATTTGGTTCTGATTTGGATGCTGCTACCAAATTGGTTTTGGACAAAGGAGCACGTAACGTGGAAATTTTGAAACAAGGACAATTCTCTCCTGTTTCAGTTGATAAACAAGTTGCGATTATTTACTTGGGTACAAAAGGTTTGATGAACAAAGTACCGGTAAACAAAGTGCGCGAGTTTGAAGCAGAATATTTACGTTACCTGGAAACAAAACATGCCGATGTATTGGCTGCTTTGAAAAAAGGAACATTCAGCAGCGAACAAACAGACGTATTGGATAACGTAGCAAAAGAATTAACAGCAAAATATAGCGCGTAAGCGCTGGGCACAAAGTTGATTAAGTAATTAGGTTGGTTAGGTAATTGGGATTAATTCCCGCCTTAACCAACTTAATGAACCCAACCAACTCATAACTCATACATACATGGCTAATTTAAAAGAAGTACGTATACGCATCACCTCGGTAGGCTCAACGCAGCAAATTACCAAAGCGATGAAGTTGGTATCGGCTACCAAATTGCGCAGGGCTCAGAATGGAATTATCCAGATGAGACCATATGCTCAGCAATTAAACGGTATCCTTGCTAATCTTGCCGACTCCATTGATGTGGATTCTCTAAAAGTATATTTTGACAAACGTGAAGTAAAAAACGTGTTATTGGTCGTTATTACTTCCGACAGAGGTTTGTGCGGCTCGTTTAATGCCAACGTTGTAAAACGTGCAAATTCTTTGGTAAAAGAAAAATATGCCGGCAAAAATGTAACGGTAATGCCTATTGGTAAAAAGGGTGCTGACTTTTTTGCCAAACAAAACACAACCCTCAACCTTCAGTACAGAGAGGCTTTGCAAGGATTGGACAGTGTTAAAGCATTTGAAATCGGCCAAACCATTTTAGACGCATATACCAAAGGGAAATATGATGTTGTAGAGATTGTATACAACCAGTTTAAAAATGCAGCAACACAGATTTTATCAAATGATCAGTTTTTACCGATTGATGCAGCAGCAATGACAGCAGTAAGCGGTAAGAAAAACGATTATTTATTTGAGCCTTCAAAAGTTGAAATATTAGAAGAATTAATTCCCCGTATCTTAAAAACACAGGTTTTCCGTTCAATGTTGGATTCATTGGCATCTGAGCATGGAGCCCGTATGGTGGCAATGGATAAAGCAACCGACAATGCCGGAGAGTTATTAAAAGCCCTTAAAATAGAATACAACCGCGTTCGCCAGGCGGCCATCACTACCGAAATATCGGAAATTGTGGGTGGTGCAGCAGCATTGAGCCAGGGTTAATCTTTTTACAACCTATTTATACAACACGATTCGCCTGAAAAGTCGAATCGTGTTTTTTTTTGTATAGACTTTATCTTAAGGAGTATCTTATATTTGAGCTGGCACCCCAATAAAAACGTACCCGGAGTGTAAATCCATACCGCTAAAATTGAATACCATTGTGAAACCTTTTGGAGCAGCATTATGCATACCATCTTATATGCAACCATTTTACACCCCATTTCTGACTTAACAATTCAACACTTATCATTATGAAAAAACTTCTCCTACTTGTTACGTTGTTCACCAGTTTCACACTTTTTGCTCAACGTTTTTACCCCTCTCCTGTACCCATTCCTGAAACCGGGTTGCAGCAATTCCAGTTAAACAATCCGTATATACTGGTGCTGGGACACACAAACCCCAATGATCTTACTCAATGGTTGCCTACCAACCGGTACATTCTTGAGGATGCCCCCAATATCGATTACACAGGCACCCGAATCAATTCATCGTGGGTAAATAACTCATGGGAAGATGGTATTGAAGTGCGCAATAGTTTTATACTGGATAGCGAAAACAGATTGCATATTGTGTACGACAAGTCTAAATATTTTTCCGACCCCACAAAATCCAAATATGTTTTTGAGTACAATAACGCCAACCAACTATCGCTCCTTAAATATTATGAGGAAAGTTCGGAGTTCCCGGATAGCTTTCTATTATCATCGTCCAACTATTACACCTACGATGTAAGTGGTAAGACAATACTCGACAGCAATATTTACCACTTTTCGGGAAACGCAACATATCTATCCCATTATGTATACAATGGCGATAAACTTGCTTTAATAGCCCGACTATACGGAACCGATAGTGTTGGTAAAACATATTACTCTTTTGATGGTGATTTGCTCGTTAATCTTACCCAAATGAGTTTTGATCCGGATGCGGATGAATGGGGAATAACCTATACGGATACTTTCGAATACAATGTAATGGACCAAGTGAGCAGAAGAAGTACTGCAGGTTTTACCATTAGAGATGGAGTAGTATCATTTGAACCTTTTCGCAACGATTCATACACTTACACAAGCGACAATCAGGTTCAGGAAATAGTTGAGAGAGTATGGCTCAACGAGACCTGGAACGATAATATGAAAACCATTTTTACCTATCTCCCCAATCATAAAGCAGAAGTTGGTTATGTTTATTTTGCCGATGGAAACGGTGGATGGAACAGTGATGCCCATTTAAAATACCAGTTTCAACTCATGACAGGACTTAAACACATACACAATAAAGGGCCTGGCGTAGCCATTTACCCCAACCCTGTAAATGATGTTATCGCCATTGACATGGACAAACAGCAGGCAAATGTTAAATTATTTGATATGGCAGGTAAATGTGTATATGAACAAACAGGAGTAAGTGGTAAGCACCAAATAGACCTTACTGCTTTTGATAACGGTATATATTATGTTACCATTCAGAGTCAATCGCAACAACATACGGAGAAAATCATCGTAAGACATTAACACAAGATATACTTCAACAAAAAACGCAGCTCAGGCTGCGTTTTTTGTTCAATTTATTTTTTCGTTTTACCCTTTTTGGAGGTCTTCATTTCATCAATTGTTGTTTTCAGGATGTTAACTTCCCTGGCCAACGATTGAATCATTCTCACCACTT
>CALRRW020000258.1:0-3562 GCA_943370695.1 Comamonas sp. lk
TAATGTGGTAGTTGATGCCGCTGTTAAACAACTTAGCGTATTTTTTGTATTTGGTTTTAACACGGGGAATCAAAATTTCGATAATGTCTTTTTTGATTTTAGCCAACATTTTTGCTTCTGTGTCAAAGTCATCATGTTGCGTAGAAACTACGATTGAGTCAATTCTGATTGGCTCATTTTTGTCGTTGTATTCTAATGTAACCTGTGATTTAGCATCCGGGCGTAAATATTTGATTGCTTTGTTTTCCCTGCGCAAAGCGGCAAGCTCCAACAAAATACCATGAGCTAAATCCAAAGCCAAAGGCATGTAGTTGTCGGTTTCTGCTGTAGCATAACCAAACATCATTCCCTGGTCACCGGCTCCTTGGTCTTGTTTCTTTTTACGGTCAACACCCTGGTTGATATCTGCTGATTGTTCGTGTATTGCTGAAAGCACCCCGCAAGAGTTTGCTTCAAACATATACTCCGACTTAGTGTAACCAATTTTTTTGATTACATCGCGGGCAATGGTTTGAACATCCAAATAAGCCTTTGATTTCACCTCTCCTGCCAACACAACCTGTCCTGTTGTTACAAGGGTTTCACATGCTACTTTCGACTCTGGATCGAACGCTAAAAAATTGTCAATTAACGCATCCGAAATTTGATCGGCTACTTTATCTGGGTGTCCTTCGCTTACGGACTCTGATGTGAACAAATACGACATGAAGTGTTATATAATTATAATGTTGAACTTACGAATAAAAGAGTGGCAAAAATACACTTTTACAGCAAGTTGCAAAGCCTAAAAAAAATAAACACGAAATGCTTGAAAATGCCTGCCGTTACTCATATTTTTGACACTGATGCAAGATTTAGAGCCACATTACAGATGGAGAGACCTATACCGATCGGAGGATGATGACCAATCTCCCTTCTTTGAGCGGGAGTATAGTGAATTTGAATACACTAACCAGGTTTACAATTATTTGTTGCATCCGCAATGGGATGATTTTGGGTCAGCTACATTGTACATCAAAATTTTATTTGCAGACTATAACGAAGGTTATGCAATTATCGAAATGATTGGGGAATGGAACGATGCCGTTACCAATGATATTATGTATTTGAAACGGGACGTCATTGAGGTATTGCTTGAAAATGGCATACAAAAGTTCATTTTAATAGGTGAGAATGTGCTTAATTTTCATGCAAGCGATGATAGTTACTATGAAGAGTGGTTTCAGGATGTTGAAGATGGCTGGATTGCAGCCATAAATTTCCAGGAACATGTATTGCAGGAGTTTAAAGACGCCAATATTGATTATTACCTCATATTCGGTGGAGAGCTGGATAATATGAATTGGCGTAAAAATAGTCCGATGCAGGTATACAATATGGTGGAGCAAACAATGCAACGCAGGTTGGGTTAAGAAATAAGCCTCAACCGAACCTGCGAAGTATAAGCTATTTAACAGAAAACGTTCCTGCAGAAAATGTTTTAGTAGTACTATCCGCTGGGTTTAATCCAACAAAGTTAAAAGTACCCGATGCTGTTGTTGTCGCAGAATCGATTGCGGAAATTGTAACCGTTCCGGTTTGACTTGTATAAAAAGTTTGACCGGTTATATAGGTGGCGCTCTCTGCTCCACCGGTTAAAGGGTGAGTGCCAACGGCAGGATTGTTTAGGTTGATTTCAAATGCTGTTGTTCCGGATTTGAAGGCCATAATCGAAAAACCTCCTGAGTAAAAATTCACACGCGAAGAATCTGCTGTAAAGTCTGTACCATCAATTTTGCATGCAAATGCAGCCGTTGCACCTCCTCCGGTGCTTGTTGTTGCGTTGGTTTTAGCTGTTTCCGTGTCTTCTTTTGTACAAGCATTTAATGACAGGATAATAAATGCAGTTGCCAGGAGGCTCAAGTTAGTTTTGCTCATGCTGAGTGATAATTTATGGTTTGTTCAAATAAACGTTTCCTGCAGATGCTATCCTATACGTGAGTTGTCGTATTTGATTCATCCGAAATATTATCCTGATTTAAAACAATCCTCGTATTTTCGCCTTTATTATAACACAGCATTTTAATAAGATTTTGCATTCAAAATCATGGCAAAAACAAAAGTACAACCCCAGGCAGCAATGCCATCTGCAAACGAAGAAGAGTATATAGAAATACTTGGTGCAAGGGAACATAATTTAAAAAATATAGATGTGCGTATTCCACGCAATAAACTGGTAACAATCACGGGTTTAAGTGGCAGTGGAAAATCGTCACTCGCTTTCGATACCATTTTTGCTGAAGGACAGCGAAGATATATGGAGAGTTTTTCGGCTTATGCCCGGCAGTTTATTGGTAACATGGAACGCCCCGATGTGGACAAAATAAACGGGCTTTCACCGGTCATTTCTATTGAACAAAAAACGGTGAACAAAAACCCCCGTTCTACCGTTGGCACGATTACCGAGATTTACGATTTTATGCGTTTATTGTTTGCACGCGCAGCTGATGCATACAGTTATGAGAGTGGTGAGAAAATGATTAAGATGACTGAAGATCAGATCATCAGCAATATCATCACGCAATTTGAGAATAAAAAAATTTCCATCTTAGCACCTCTTATTAAAGGCCGCAAAGGTCATTACCGAGAGCTATTTGAGCAAATACGCAAGCAGGGTTATACCAAAGTACGATTAGATGGTGTAATTATGGAGATTACACCCAAAATGCAAGCGGACAGGTATAAAATTCATGATATTGAAGTATTAATTGATCGGATTGAACCTAAAAAAGATGCCCGGTTTCGCATCGGGGAAAGTGTGAAGAGTGCTTTAAAAATGGGAAAAGGTACCATGGTGCTTATTGAAGGTGATGGAAAGGATGAAAAGGCATTTCATTTCAGTAAGTATTTGATGGATCCTAAAAGTGGCATTAGTTACGATGAACCGCAACCCAATACCTTTTCCTTTAACTCTCCTTACGGAGCGTGTACAAGGTGTGACGGATTGGGCGTGGTGAGCATGCTGGATGAAAACAATATTATACCAGATAAAACCCTCAATATTAATAAAGGCGCCCTTGCTCCGCTTGGTGAAGCAAGGGAAAACTGGACGTTTACGCAATTAAGGGAGTTAGGCAAAAAGTATAAATTTACCTTTGCAGAACCTATTGAGAAAATGAAGCGTGAGGCTTTGGAGGTTATTTTGTATGGCAGTGATGAACCACTGGTAATTCCCTATCAATACAGTAGCGGGTACACACAAAATTACAACTCTACTTGGGAAGGATTGATTCCGTTTATTACACGTCATTACCACGAGAAAAGTTCAGATTCCGTTGTAAGATGGGCCGAAGAGTTTATGACTGTTGAGCCATGTCCGGAATGCAAGGGAGCTCGCCTTAAAAAAGAATCGTTGCATTATAAAATCGGAGATAAAAATATTGCCGACTTAGCTTCCTTGGAAATAATTGCTTTGGGAAAATGGTTTGATGATGAAATAGACAACTTCCTTGACAAAAAACAAACCATTATTGCTACCGAAATTCTGAAAGAAATCAGAAGCCGAATTAAGTTTTTGGTTGGT
>CALRRW020000259.1:0-3560 GCA_943370695.1 Comamonas sp. lk
CGTTTCATGTCTTCATCCTGATACACCGGTAACTGAAACGATTGCCCTTCCAGTGTAAAATCAATGACAGCGGTTTGCATGTATTCAACCATATCCCCACCGGTGCGGTGAAGGTTGATATAACCAATTTGCGGAAGCCAGGTAATCACAGCCTGGGTTTTAAAATTTTCATTGGCCGTAAAAAATTTGAGCCCCTTAAATGTTTTAATTTCTGCAGTATCCAATGGCGACTCTTTGGCATTCACAAATACCGCTTGCCTTCTGATCTGCTCTTGTTCTACCGCATTGATATAATCACTTTTGGTATTACAGCCCATTAACAATACGCATATAAAAACTACTGCATTTTTCATTATTCCGATACCTCAAATGTTTTTGATTGCACCACTACCCCATCACTTCCCCTGTGCACAAAGGCCACAATTTCCATATGCTTTTTATCCCATGCCGGTTTATTTGGCTCAGGCCCCAACAGCAACGAATATCTTTTTATAGCCACACGTCCGCGTTCCAACAGAAGCGTAGGTGTATTCAGTTTATCACCCAAACTGGAAGTAAACATTGAACGCAACACATGGCGATGGGCATAGTATGCATTATACGTGGCACCTACATTCGGGTCGGTATATTCCTGCACATCAATAATACTGTCCTGCACAAGTGCGAGCGTGATATAATAATCGCCTGTAAGATCAGCGGTAAACGTTAATTTTAAATCGGCATTCAATGCCCCATCCGCTCCATAGCTATTGGTAAGCCAAATATTTACAGGTGTAACGGAATCCTTTTCCTCCAGTAACCTTCCAAGCCATTCCGTGTAATCAATAAACCTTGCCGGTTTACCTGTATATATTTTGCGGTCCACATATCCGTTTGGCAACGAGTTGGGAGTTCCCAACGTAGCCAAAATCTGCGCACCAATATCCGTCCTCAAATCATATTTACTCACAAACCCTTCCGATGGTTTATTTACCGGTAAAGTTAAAGAATTGAGCGCTGCTGTATTGGGATAGATGGTGATTGCATTTACCCTGCCCGGATAATCCCTTTTCAAAGAGTTTATAGTGTATGTTGCCTCCGGACAGTTAGGACACCTTACTCCCGAAATATCTTCAATTAATACCTCACGCGCTTGCGCTATCGGCACATTAGCCAAATCCACATACGTGGTTTCATATGTTACATATTGAGGGGTATAGTTGATATAAGGAGGCTCCTCTTTGCAAGCAGCAAAAAACAGCATTACCACCGGTGCTATAAATGATACTATTTTTTTCATGAGTTGAATCGCTTTACGTTAAAAATTTGTGGTTAAACCTACCCTCGCACCACTAAATGCGGGCTCTACCCTACACACACCACCTGTACAGTTTACACCTTGTGGTTGCTTTAAAAAACCTGCTGTTATACGTGTTGTTTTATACGTATACGCAGCAAAAAAATTGTAATAATGAATAAACTCAAAGTCCTGCCCCGGCAATGGTTCATTAATCGTTCCATGCGCAAAATTCAGCAAATCGCCAGCCGAAAAACTCCAGTGCGGTGCCATGTTATATTCTATTAACCCATTTACAAAGCTACCCAAATCCTGCTTGGTATGCATGTATTGCCATTCAAATCTTAATGAACGGGTCGATGTAAGTTTATAGGTCATTTCGCCAAAGGGTGTAATTGCTTCCACAAAAGGCGCAAAAGCCTTTAACTCATAGGTTGCCTGATTGTATCCGATAGATTGGATACCAATCATCATTTTAAAATTCTTATTAAACTTGTGTTGCACATCCACATATATTTCCCTGAACAAACGTGTGCTTGTATCATAGGTAAAAGTCAAATCCTGAATATCCAACCCTTTTAAGGTGGTAACCAGTGAAGCATTCACATTTACCTGTGTTTTTTTTGTTGGTTTCAAAGTAACCTCCAACTGAAACGCATTTTCACCCAACTCCTGCACAACCGCATTATAACGGGCAAGCAAACGGTAAGTGTTTTGGCGGGTAATAGAAGGCAAATAGTTTACAGGAGCATTATTCGGAACCGGGGCTATTTCCATTGGCGACACACGCAGCGGAAATTTTTCAATTCGTTTATACTGCGCATTAATACCCAAACCTTTTGTTGAGTATGATAAACTGGTATGGAAAATTTGCCCTTCCGAATCAAACAACTTGCTGCTCAAATCCATGATAGCTTCTGATGTTTTGTAATCATACTCTACCAACCATGAAAACTTGCCGAAGTTAAACGTATTGTATAGTTGGAAAGCATACACATTGTACATCGGATCAAACCTGTCTTCAATAGGATAGCTGTTAATGGTTGATGTAATGGAATTCATGGTTCCCTGGTCAAGTGTTCTGTTTACAACCGATGCTCCCAATTCACAATTAAACGTTTCGGTAACCTTAAACCGGTGTTCACCGTTTATTCCCTTAATAACCGGGGCCCTTGTGTCAAACCTATACTTTTGTCTACCCGTAATGGCTTTAAAACGGGTGTTATCACTTAGCGAGTAAATAACACGCGCTCCCTGAAGAGCAAAATCAATCCCGATATTCCGATCCTCATAAGCCCTGAAGGTCATACCCGAACCAAACTGATCATAAATATAACCTACTGTAACATTCAGTTTTTCAATATCCTTACTCACTTGCCAAAATCCTACACCCTGATTTGAATACGCTGTTTGCGGATTAAACAATGGTGAGTTGTTAAACAAATCATACCGTATAGCGAAATTGAATCCTTTGAGCTTATAGTTCATAAACAACCAGGCGTCCGTTGACGATTTTTCGTGAAGGTACTGCGTTGTAGAAGCACCAATCCTGTCATCGCGGAGGTAAAACTGATTATTTGTTTGAAAGTTTCCGGAGAATTCACCCTTGTCTTCCTTTACCAAACCACCCTCAGAAATTTGTGCCTGCACAAAAGGAAGTGCGAGGGTAAATAACAATACAGCTAAGAATATTTTTTTCATTTACGTGATTAAGGCGGCTAAAATACAGAAAAACATCCAATCATAAAAAAGGCTGCCAAGAGTTTATCCGGGCAGCCTTTTTATGCTAAAGAGCAGCTAACTAGTTTACCAGTAATTTCTGAATGGCAACTTTATCTCCGCTTTGAACCTTTACAAAATACAACCCCGAACGGTAACCCGCTGTAGAAAGTGTAAATGCTGATGATGATGAAATTTGTTCATCTATTATTTTACCTGTAATATCCATTACAGTTACCACATCGTTTTGGGTTATACCACTAATGGTTGTTTGATGCGATGCCGGGTTAGGATATAATTTAAAGTCTATGCCCACAGAAGATTTCTTTAATCCGGTTGATGATAAACTGTTTTTAAAGTATATTGTAAATACCTGGTTTGATGACCTTATCAAATCATCCGACATGGCCTCTACCATCCACTGACCTGCGAAAATAGCACCCGAACCAACTCCTGACGGCTCAAGCACACCAATTAATATATCCTCATGGGTTAGTTTCACCGTAGTGAGCGGACCAACTTGTTCCTGAACAATTGCACTGCCAAAATCGCCCCCTACTGTATC
>CALRRW020000260.1:0-3554 GCA_943370695.1 Comamonas sp. lk
TGGAGATAGAGATACAGCAGAATTCAGAATTGTTAAAGTAACAGCTGCTATCAATAATCTTGATTCGGTTTATTGTTCCAACTCATCCGTGGTTAGTCTTTCGGGAAGCCCTACAGGTGGGAACTTTTTTGTCGATGGGAATAATGCTATCTCTTTCAATCCTGCCGCTTTGTCTATAGCAACTCACAAAATATTGTACGTGTATGTAGACCCCATTTCTTTATGTGT
The DNA here is from genome assembly GCA_943370695.1 of Comamonas sp. lk. Classification (GTDB taxonomy): domain Bacteria; phylum Bacteroidota; class Bacteroidia; order UKL13-3; family UKL13-3; genus UKL13-3. The sequence goes on from CALRRW020000260.1 coordinate 229, forward strand.
TGATTCGGTTTCAAAGATTATAAGAATTGATAAACCAGAGCTTGCGTTTATAGATATTAACGACAGCTATTGTAAAAATTCAGCCAATGTATTATTAAAAGCTTCGCCTGTTGGTGGCACATTTAAGCTTAATGGTAATAGTGTAACGGAGATTAACCCTACTTTGCTTGACACTGGTTTTTACTCATTGGTTTATTCTTATACCAGTCAGGCTACAGGGTGCACCAATACCCGAAGTAAGGTCATTTATATTGCCCCGCTACCTACTCCTTATTTTATTGGTCTCGATTCTGCATTCTGCGTTACTTCCGACCTTGTGGCTTTACATGCTGCTCCTCTTGGAGGAGCTTTCACCATCAACAACCTTCCCGTGCAAATACTTGATCCATCTGTACTTGATTTGAACATAACTCATGTTGTGGCATACCAGTATGTGGAACAAAACTATGGTTGTATTGCTTCGGTTACTCAAAATATTAAGGTAGTTGCTCCCCCTTCAGTCACCATAAGCGGTATCAAGGGAACGTATTGTTTAAGCGACCCTACTTTTACCCCGATAGGTAACCCTGCCGGAGGGAAATTTATCATCAATGATGTAGATACTGTTGCAACGATTAATCCTGCATTATTAGGCAATGGGGTTCATAAAATAACATATTACTTTAATGCAGCCGATGGATGTGATGCAATCATTAATCAGCAAATAACCGTGCTGCCTGCAATAACGGGCTCCATTGTGCCAGCACATGTTAGCATATGCCCGGGTGAGGAAGTTGAACTTACATTTAACGGAAATGGTAATATTATTTGGAATACAGGAACTAAAAATCGCTCTATCACTATTACTCCCGATACTACTATGTATTACTGGGTAAAAGCTACCGATTGTGCTAATTTTTACGACTCAGTTTTGGTAACCGTTAAGCCTTCTCCCAAGGCTGATTTCTCATTATCGGTAGACGAAGGCTTGATTCCTTTTTCAGCGGTAGCAACTGCTCATGATATTAGCACACCTCATCTTTTATGGCTTGTGGATACCTATACCCAAACACCTAAAGTTAATCCATTCTCGTATCATTTTGACAAACCAGGACAATATGCTATTACACTTATTGTAGATAGCATGGGGTGTACAGACACCCTTACAAAACTGGTAAATGCTTTTGAACAAGTAATACCTATTAAGATGTCTAATGTATTTACACCTGATAATGATGGGATCAATGATGATTTTGGCATTAACAAAGACGCACAAAGATTTGTTGAACAGTGTTCTTTTCAGGTATTCAATCGCTGGGGAAGTTTATTGTTCGAAACATCGAATCCTTATCAGCGATGGAACGGAACCGATAATGGAACCAATGCCCCTGATGGGGTTTACTTCTATGTACTAAACGCTCAACTTTCTGACAACACCCCTGTTAAACTCACCGGATCGGTTCAAATTATCAGGAGAAATTAATAACGATTTAATAATTATGCTATGGATTACTTAAGTTCTGCTATTCAAAATCTTTCCGGGAAAGAAAAAACATTACTCACCCAAAAAATAAGTACACAAAAAATAAAACACCAGCTCTTTGTTGAAATAAGTAAGTATCCAGATATTGATAATAAAGAACTCGCAACCAACTTAAATTATAATGATGGTTTGAATAATCTTTATACGTTAAAGAATAGGCTACTTGACGATATTATAACCATTAAAATAGACCTTAGTAAAAATGAAGTAGTTAAAGTTAAAGAGAAAATCCAAAATCTTCGGCTACTTGTTTATTCGAAAGATCGTTATAGTCTAATCAGAGAATTAAGAAAGCTCGAAAAAACCTGTATCTCACTAGAGTTGTTCAATGAACTTAAGGAGGTATACTTTTGTTTTTTCCTCACTTACAGGCACGACAACAAGAAAAGTGCGATGTATTTAAATATTTTAAACACAATTGAAGAAAAACAGAATCTCACAAATAAACTAGAAGAAATTTTTTACTCAACGGTACTTGATTGTCAAGATCTTTTTTACCTGCCAAACATCTATGCAGCCGAAAAAGTAGCTGGACAAATAAAAAAAATAAAAGACATTCATACTAAACTCAATAATAAAACATCTGCCTTTTTTTACCTGAGTGGAGAGCTCACCTTAAAACTGAGCGTATCGTTTAACCCAATCTACAAAGAAGAAGCATATAAAGAACTTCAACAGCTTTTTAAAACCTACAACCATTCGTTTTTAATCTATAAGTATCCAAATTGTGATGTGGCTATCCAGTGTTTATACAGTCGGTATTATTATTTAACCAACGAATCCGACAAGTTTAACCTTGTGCATAAAGGCATTTTCGAAAAAGTACTCAAAGTAAAAGGATATCAAATGTTCGATTGCAGCTTTTTTTACTTCATTTATGTTACTGTACTCAACTATTCCAATAACGGCAATTATGACAAAGCTGCTTTGTTTATCGAAGAGATGATTTCAGATGAATACACCTCGCTGGTAAGTGCAAGACTTCGTAATCATTATTTATATCTGCTAGCTATTAAAGAGTTTTACAACCGTAATTATGCCATGAGTTCAAGTCTACTTTTACGTTCACGTACCATGTTTACAAACTTAAACAGCTTATCAAGCTGGGTGGGTATAGAAAATGTGTTACTCAATATACTAAACTGCATTTATACCAATGATATTAAGCTCATAGAAAGCGAGATTGGGCTTTTTAAACGCTTAACAAGAAAGTTTCATTACGAAAAGTATTATCAGAATCACTTTAACGGATTGTTTCGCAGCTTAAAAAAGTATGAATCCGGACAACGTAATTTTGATGAAATCAGCAGACAAATAATGCTATTAAAGAACCAATTCAATGTTTTCAGACTTATCCCAACAGATAATAATCAATTTCAAGTAAGCTAATTCAGACCGTTAATGTTATGGAAAGGATTAAAACATATCGACTACTCCATCAATTTTGATTTGCCTACATGGCATAAAATTCGTAGGTTAATCCTATTGGTAATATCACCAAATCTTTTGCGGTATCATTGCTTGCCCAAGCCCTGTTGGCAATCCGTGCAGGACCTTTTTTAAGCGGACGCAAATCCCAATTGTTCACGCACAATCCTTCACCAAATATGAGGACTGAACCACCCTTATTCACCTCATCATAGCTTGCATCAAAAGTTTCAAAATTCTTTTCAATATTCTCTTTACCCTCACTTATCCTGTATACGGGAAGCATATGGTATGTTTTAAACACCTTTGCTAAAATGGGGTTTTTAAACGCATCGCCCCTTGCCAAAAAATTGGTTGGCCTCGGCAAATAAGCACC
>CALRRW020000261.1:0-3535 GCA_943370695.1 Comamonas sp. lk
ATCATAATGACGTCTGAAGTTTGACTCGTGGTTAGGGTCATAAACATTGGTCCAAGGCAATTTTTGCTCCCGGATATAGTTTTTCCAGGTAAGGGGATCAACTGTTAAGCTTACAGCATACACGTCAATTTTCTTTTGGGCTTTGGCCTTGATGTCTTTGTTCTGAGCTTTATACAGTTCTAACAAACGTGGCATTTCTTCTTTACACCTTCCGCAGGTAGCATCCCAAAAAATAACTACAGTATAATCACTTTTGATATTGTAAAGGGATTGGTAAACATTTCCCGAGTCGGGCAGGTTAATGTTCTGCGCTTTTTTGCCTAAGAGGTTGTAGCTTAAAATATCAGCCCTGTCGGTAATTTTATAACGCAACGCATCATCTACCCAAAAGGCCCTTGTTTTGTCGGCATAGTATTTTTGGGCCATGTGTACAAATACAGCATCCATCCCCATGTATTGAGATGTTTCGTAATAATTGGTAATCCAGAAGATGCACCATTTTGAAATTGCTTTTGATGGAGCGGCTTTGGCTAAAATAAAATCAGCCGCTTTAATAATAGAGTCCGGGATCTGTGGAATAATCTTTAAGATATAGTTTTGCAATTTGGGATGGAAAATGGGCGTACGCACAATCCTGTCATCCGTGAAATCAAAGTTGTCAAAGTAGTGTTCCTTGTAATAATTGTATTGATACATTGAATCAAGCACCTTGCCATTAGCGTCTCTTGGTGGGTCGGGTACGTTTATCTCAACCATCATTTTAAATACTTTGGTAATCAAGAAATTGGGTGTTTCTAAAATGGCTTTTTTGCGGTAATCCGTAACACTCTCTTCTATTTTTCTAACCTTCTCATTGTGTTTACGTGCTTCGGCAGTATCACCTTTTTCTTTGGCTTCCTTCGCTTTTAAATCGATATTGTAAGCTTCCCGGCCGGCTTTGTTGGCAAATTTTGAATAGTTAAAAAAGGCAACGTTTTCGGGTGAACCTTTAATCACCATTTTTTCAATATAATCAGCTGTATCGGTTTCGAGGGTGAACTCCTGTTCTGTTACCACAAAATCAAAAAGCAGGTTTTTGTCTTCATTAGCAATTAAGTATATACCACCTTCCAATGTTTCGTTTCCTTTAAAAATAGCCTTACCTGTTGCATCTGTAACAGCACTGTCCCTGATGTATTGTTTATCACCGTAATAATATCCCAACAATAACTTTTGCTTTGGCATTCCTGTTATTTTAACGGTAATCTGGTAACCATCTTTTGCCAGCAATAGGTTTGCTGTTAGCATGAAGAGTGTAGCAACAATATATTTTACCTTGTTTGTCATGGTATGTTGAATAAATTTAATGCGGTGAAAATAGGTAATTTTTCTAGACAAATATTGAGCCAATGAGGTTTAATAAAATTTTAAGAGGGTGGGTGATTCGGCACGGATAGAACCATTTCATAATCAATTTCTTTTGCCAGAAGAGCAGATATATGGGATTCAAAAAATATTTATGAGCAGCCAATTTGAATACCTTCTGGGTTCATTCATCACTATTGGTATCATTATATGAAGAGATAAATCGATACATTTGCCTCAAAACAACCATCATTTGGAGCAGCAATACCCTCAGGATTTTATACAACAAATTCAAGTTCTTTTTGGCGAAGAGGCCAATGTGTTTTTACAAGCACTTGATAATGATGTTGTAACATCAGTGAGGGTGAATCCTTTCAAACCCACCAGCGTTTTTGCTACTGAGGAAAAAGTGCTGTGGTGTCCAACAGGTTTTAATGTATCCCAACGTCCTGAGTTTGTTTTTGATCCGCTCTTTCATGCAGGAGCTTATTATGTTCAGGAAAGCTCATCCATGTTTTTGCACCAGGCTATTCTTCAGCTAAAGACACGTTATACAAATCCCGTTAAGGTATTGGATTTATGTGCTGCTCCCGGGGGCAAAAGCACTTTAATCGCTTCGCTTCTGGACAATCATGATTTGTTGGTGAGCAATGAAATTATCAAAAGCAGGGTTGGTGTTTTAGAAGAAAACATGATGAAGTGGGGAAATACCAACAGTGTTATTTCCAATAATGATCCCAAATCATTTGCCGCCCTTGGCAATTTTTTCGACATCATTGTGATTGATGCCCCGTGTAGTGGCGAGGGCTTGTTCAGACGGGATAAAACAGCCATGCAGGAATGGAGCCTGGATAATGTGGCCCTCTGCGAAAGCAGGCAGCAACGCATTGTTGCCGATATAATGGATTGCTTAAAACCTGGTGGTTTTTTAGTGTATTCTACCTGCACCTTTAATACCAGCGAAAACGAAACAAACATTAAATGGATGCAGGAACAATGGCAACTGGAAAGTGTTGAACTATCTATTGATCCAAGTTGGCCGATTGCTCCATCCATTGATAAAGATATTTTTGCTTACCGGTTTTTACCTCACAAAGTAAAAGGAGAAGGATTGTTTTTGGCGTGTTTGCAAAAACCTTTTGAAAGCAGTCATATTCAAACCCGGCCATACAAGCGCAAAGACAAAATGAAAAAGGAACAACTTGAAACGTTGCGGGGGTTTTTAACCCAACCTGATGCGTTTGAGTTCTTAATGGTAGGCGACAGAATACATGCTATTCCGCAACAGATGGTAGAAGCTTTTCAGCATTTGCAATTTCATTTGTATTTAAAAAATGCAGGAATTTTTATGGGTTCATTTATGAAAAACGAGTTGCTTCCTTCGCATCATCTGGCATTGAGCAGCGAGTTGTCGCAATCGGTGCAAAGGCTCGAAATTACAAAGGATGATGCCATTCGTTTTTTACGAAAAGACAATTTAACATTAGATACCGACTTGCGTGGCTGGACGGTTTTAACATACCGGCAGTTGCCATTGGGCTGGGTAAAATTATTACCCAACAGGCTCAACAATTATTTACCTTCACACCTTCGAATAGTTAAAGAATACAAGTATGCAACGTAGACCGAAAAAGACACATCACACCAAAGGCAGGAAAGAAAAAGAAGAAAAGCCGGAGCGCGATTATAGCAAGGTAAAACTGTTTCCTAATTTGATGAATGCCGTTTTAACATGCACCCGTCAGATATTTTTCGAGAAAAAATATGCTGATAAGGCAATTGAACGCATGCTAAAATCCAATTCGCAATGGGGTGCCCGCGACAGGGCGTTTATTGCAGAATATACGTATGATATGGTTCGCTGGTGGCGCTTGTTGCAATACATGAGCGGTATTAAAGAAAATGAAACCGGTATCAAGATGCCGATGATGTTTGCTGCTTTGTGGGTGTGGAACGGACATGATTTGCCGGAGTGGGATGAGTTTAAAGGATTTGATAAAGCCAAAATGTTTCGCCTGTTTGATGATGCACAAAACCAGCGCAAAATCAGAGAGTCCATTCCCGATTGGCTGGATGCGCTTGGTGAACGAGAGCTTGGTCCGAAATGGGATGCCGAAATGCGCGCCTTGAATAACCAGGCGGATCTTGTTGTAAGGGCAAATACACTCAAAATTACGCGCAATTCGGTATT
>CALRRW020000262.1:0-3532 GCA_943370695.1 Comamonas sp. lk
GCAGGAAGAAGGCTTTTTATCCATTAACGATACCTCATCCAAATACTTAGGCTCCGGATGGACGAACTGCACACAGCAGCAAGAGAACCGCATCACCATCCGCCATCAAATTACCATGACTACCGGATTGGATGATGGCCTGTCCGACAACCATTGCACCGACCCTTCGTGTTTGGTATATAAAGCCGATGCCGGAACACGGTGGGCATACCACAATGCACCATACACATTATTGGATGGTGTTTTAACAGCCGCTACTTCACAAACACTCAATGCCTACACCACCTCAAAGGTAAAAAACCAAATAGGCATGAATGGTATTTGGCTGAAAATAGATAACGACAACGTATACTACAGTACGCCAAGAAGCATGGCCCGTTATGGTTTGCTCGCACAACATAATTTCATTTGGAACACCGATACATTATTGCATGATACCATTTACAAAAACCAAATGGTGAATACTTCTCAAAGCTACAACCTCTCCTACGGATATTTGTGGTGGCTTAATGGCAAACCTTCCTATATGGTTCCAACCATTCAATTGGTTATTCCCGGCAGTTATGCGCCCAATGCCCCTGCAGATATGTTTGCAGGTATTGGTAAAAACGGGCAAATTGTGAGCATTGTAAGAAGTGAGGGTTTGGTAATGATTAGGATGGGCGACCCTCCGGGAAGTGCTATTGAAGTTCCAACCGAGTTTTGCGACCAGATATGGCTTAACCTGAATAAGGTAATTTGCCATAAAACTACCGCTATGGATGAACAGCGTGGCCCATTTACATTTAGTGTGTATCCAAATCCAGCCAGCACTCAACTCTTTCTTTCGCCTTCGGTTAATGGCAATTACACCACAACCATTACCAATTTATTGGGCGAAACATTGCTACAAGGCAACAATCAATCGGTTATTGACATCACAACCCTTAGCAGTGGAATCTATTTCATTACCATTGAAAACAATGGCCTTTCGGGCAAACATAAATTTGTAAAGCACTAACCCAAAGAGGTTGCACCTGTTTTTTAGAAAACATTTTTGCGCTTGGTTTCGTCATTTTGGATTTATCCTTTACTTTCGAAACATGGCAAATTTAGTATCACACAAAGCTGAACATTTAGTTGGCTCCGAAATTATCAAACTTGCGGGTGAGGTAAATCAAAAAATCAAAGAAGGTCAAACCATTTACAATTTAACGATTGGCGATTTTGATCCGAATTTATTTTCGATTCCAACGGAACTGAAGCAGTACATTATTGATGCTTACACCCAAAATCAAACCAACTACCCTCCTGCCGATGGTATGCTGGAACTGCGCACCGCTATTGCCCACTTTATTGAATCACAGCAGGGATTAAGTTATTCTGTAGATGAATACCTGGTTGCCGGTGGTGGCAGGCCGCTGATTTATGCCATATACCAAACACTGCTTGATAAAGATGATAAAGTCATTTATCCTGTGCCTTCCTGGAACAACAATCATTATTGCCATTTGAGTGATGCACAAAAAATAGAAATTGAAACTTCGCCTGAAAATGGTTTTTTGCCAACAGCTGAAGAGTTAAAACCACTTATAAAAGATGCAACGATAATTGCATTATGCTCACCACTGAATCCAACAGGGACCATGTTTCGCAAAGAACAATTATTGCCCATTTGTGAAATGGTGATTGCCGAAAATAATAGCAGAAAAGCATCAGGACAAAAGCCTCTTTATGTACTATACGATCAAATTTATTGGATGCTTACCATGAAAGGAATTGACCATGTGGACCCCGTAAGTTTGGTTCCTGCCATGAAAGAATACACCATTTTTGTGGATGGTATTTCAAAATCACTTGCAGCTACAGGAGTACGTGTGGGCTGGAGTTTTGGACCGGCCTATGTAATCGGAAAAATGAAAGCCATCCTTGGACATATTGGCGCATGGGCTCCCAAAGCAGAGCAGGTAGCAGTAGGAAAGTTTTTGCAAAACACAACTGCACTTGCAAATTATATAAGCGAACTCAAACAAAAAATAACGGTTCGTTTTGAAGGGATCTACAACGGAATGGAAGCCCTTAACCAAAAAGGTTATCCTGTAAAAATAATTGCCCCTGAAGGTGCCATTTACCTTACTGCACAATTTGCCTTAAAGGGATATATCCAACCCGATGGCAAAACAATCGAAACAACTGAAGACATTACTGCATTTTTACTCAACCATGCACAAATAGCTGTTGTTCCGTTTACCGCATTTGGAGTGGCCAAAGGAACAGACTGGTACCGTATTTCTGTAGGCACATTAAAGGATACAGATGTGCCGCAAATGATGCTAAAACTGGAAGCCGCTTTAGCTCAGTTAAAAAAACGCGCTGAATTGTAACCGGCAAACTCAAATCTTCAAACATTTTAACCTTACCGAACCATCGAACATCAAACCTTAAACGCCCCAACACATTACGATGTGATTATAGCCGGTGCCGGACCAGGAGGAAGTACTTGCGCACTCACGTTAAAGAATAGTGGACTGCGCGTATTGATGCTCGAAAAAGAAACATTCCCGCGTGATAAAATTTGCGGGGATGCTGTTAGCTCGACAGCCAAACGTGTGCTGCGTCAGCTCGACCCTGAGTATGAAAAAGAGTTGATGGCCTTTCCACCCAAAGCATACATTACCCAAGCCAAATTACACAGCCCAAAATTTGAATCCCTTGAAATTGGATTTCCACTTGTAGGACATTGTATTCGCAGGATGGATTTTGACAATTGGTTGTTTAACAAAGCACTGACCAACCCAACTTTGGAAGTGTTACAAAACACTTCGTTAAAAGATGTAACAAGCAATGACAAATTGATAACCGTAACCACCGGCAATGGCCAACAATTTACGGCAAACGTATTGGTGGGTTGTGATGGGGCACATTCTGTTGTTGCCAAAAAACTAGCAGGATTTAAAGTGGACCGAAAACATTATTCGGGAGCCACAAGGCAATACTACAGGAATATCAAAGGCCTTGAAGGCAACGCTTTGGAGGTGTATTTTTTGAAAGGATTTTTACCGGGTTATTTTTGGATTTTCCCTTTGTCAAACAATGAGGCCAATGTTGGATTCGGGATGTTATCATCAACAATTGCCGATCAGAAAATTGACCTCAAAAAATGCATGCAGCAAATTATTAATGAAATTCCGCAAGTAGCCGAACGCTTTAAAGATGCCGAAGCACTTGATGAAGTGAAAGGGTTTGGTTTGCCATTGGGTTCCAAACAATACAACATTTCGGGCAACCGATTTATGTTATGCGGAGATGCCGCCTCATTAATTGATCCATTTAGCGGAGAAGGAATTGAAACTGCTATGGAAAGTGGAAAATTTGCAGCCGAACAAATTATGCAATCATTTTCAACGGATAATTTCAGTGCATCATCACTCAAAGCCTATGATAAACGCGTTTACAAAAAGATGGGGGATAATTTTAAAAACCATTATTACCTCCAGCGGTTGTTAGGTGACAGGGTTTGGTTAATCAATGCATTGATTAGCTTTGGAAACAT
>CALRRW020000263.1:0-3518 GCA_943370695.1 Comamonas sp. lk
CTGTGCAGCAAAATCGGCATAAGCAGAGTGTCGCAAATGCCTGTTGGCATCAACCTGACTCCACATTACTTTGCTTTCATACACAAATCCTTCCATTAGTTTGCAGCTAATAATGAGTTTACCAAATCCACATATTGTTGCATTGCTTCATCGGTGGTCAATCCTTTTTTGGTGGCCCATGCATTGTATTTTGCTTTCGCTATAAAATCAAACATACCGGGTTCTTCACCATTTACATCGCCAACAGAGGCTTGTTTGTGTAATGAATACAAATTGAGCAGGATATCATTTCCCGGACGCTCTTTTAAAGTATGTACATCTTTGGATGCTTTTTCGAATTGTTCTTGTAGTGTCATGTGTTGTGTTAATTATGGTGTTGTGTTAATTATGGTGTTGCGTTAATTCTGCAAGTATGTTGAGTGTGTTAAATACATATAAACATACTCAACACAATCAACATCTTCAACATGTTAAAAACAATACTTATTCGTTTCAATCAAAACATTCGCAACATTTCTCCTGGCATCTTTTGTGTTAAAGGGGTCTGTTTTAGTGAAACGTTTTAAGCCTAAAAGCATCATGCGTTGTTCATCGCCTTGTGCAAAGCCATTGATGGCTTCTTTTCCGTTTTTATGCATGCGGTCGGCAGCATCAGTTATGAATACACGCATCATATCAAGGTGTGTTTTACAGGCTTCTTCGCCACGTAAACTCACCAGTTTTTCAACACGCAATTGCAACGATTCCGAAATGTATAAATCAATCAGCATGTCCGAAATATTCATCAGAATTTCCTGTTCTTTACCCAGGTCCATCATGAGTTTTTGTGCGGCACCACCGGCAACCATCAGTACGGCTTTTTTAAAGTTGGCCAGGTACTTTTTCTCTTTGCTAAACAATGTTTCTTCCTCTTCGGTAAAATCGGGAATACTCATCAACTCCTGGATGACGCGTCCGGCCGGCTCCATCAAATTGAGCTCGCCTTTCATAGCGCGCTTCAACATCATATCCACCGTAAGCATCCGGTTAATTTCGTTTGTTCCTTCAAAAATCCGGTTAATGCGCGAATCGCGGTAAGCACGTTCCATTGGTGCATCGGCACTGTAACCCATTCCACCATACACTTGCACCCCTTCATCCACAACATAATCCAATACTTCACTTCCGTTTACTTTCAGCATGGCTGCTTCGGGTGCAAATTGTTCAACACCTTTTAAGATGGCTTTTTCATGTGTCATGCCACCTGCTTCAAAATCGTGAATGGCATCTTCGATGTTTTGGGTGGCCCGGTACAATGCGCTTTCGCATGCATAAATACGAATAGCTTGTTCGGCCAATTTGTATTTAATGGCTCCGTATTTTGCAATGGGCCGGCCAAACTGATTGCGTTCATTTGCATATTCAATGGTTTTGGTAGCAGTAGCTTTTGATGCGCCCAATGCGGCTGCAGCCAACTTCACACGACCCATGTTTAAAATATTTACAGCTATCTTAAATCCGTTTTGGCGCTCGCTCAATAAGTTTTCAACGGGTACTTTGCAATCGGTAAAAAACACCTGGCGTGTTGAACTTCCCTTGATACCCAATTTGTGCTCTTCAGGATTTAACGTAATACCACCAAAACTTTTTTCAACAATAAAAGCGCTTAAATTTTCATCATCATCAATTTTGGCAAACACGGTAAACACATCAGCAAATCCACCATTGGTGATCCACATTTTTTGCCCGTTCAAAATATAATGTTTCCCGTCTTCCGATAATTTTGCTTTGGTTTTTCCGGAGTTGGCATCACTTCCCGAACCGGGCTCTGTTAAACAATACGCACCTTTCCATTCGCCATTGGCCAACTTCGGAATGTATTTTTTCTTTTGCTCTTCATTGCCATAATACAAAATAGGTTGTGTACCAATTCCGGTATGGGCTGCAAATGCAACGGCAAACGAATGCCCGGCACCCAACGTTTCGGTGGCGAGCATTCCTGTTACAAAATCCTTTTCAAAACCTTCGTATTGCTCGGGAACATTGAGTCCGAGTAAACCCAGGTTGGCTGCTTTGTTCATCAACTCCACCATCAATCCTTCTTCCTGTGCATCTACCCTATCCAGGATGGGCCACACTTCGGTTGCCAAAAAATCGTGGCAACTTTGTGCAATCATTTTTTGTTCTTCATTCCATTCTTCGGGAATAAAAACATCGTGGGCATTGGTTTCTTTGATTAAAAACTCGCCACCTTTTAATGCTTTTTTTGTTACTGTTTCCATATCGGTTTTCGGTTTATTGTTTTCAGTTTAAACTTGTTTCACTCTTGTTTGAGATCGTTTTGCATTTGTTCCCCTTCTATCTCAAATCATCTCGTCTCGTGTTATTTTTTAGCTGCTAATTTCATTTATTCAATTTCATCAACACTGTATCTCATTATCAAATCACATCTGCACATCTATTGTATCTACACACTGCTAAAGGAGTTCGTACACTCCCGCTACTCCTTGTCCGCCACCCACGCAAGCCGAAACAATTCCATATTGCTGATTGCGCCTGCGCATTTCGTCCCACAACTGCACACTTAATTTTGCACCGCTGCAACCCAAAGGATGTCCTAATGCAATTGCGCCTCCATTTACGTTTACGATATTGGCATCCAATTCAAGTTTGCGCATCACAGCTATCGATTGTGCAGCAAAAGCTTCGTTTAATTCCACTTGTTGGATTTGACCAAGCGATAACCCTGCTTGTTTTAACGCCAGCGGAATAGCCTCTACCGGACCTATTCCCATTATACGTGGTTCAACACCGCTTGCTGCATAACTCATCATTCTGGCAATTGGTTTGAGGTTTAATTCTTTCACCATTCGCTCGCTCATTACAATGACAAACGATGCTCCATCACTTGTTTGTGAAGAATTTCCAGCGGTAACACTTCCACCTTGTTTAAATACTGGTTTTAGTTTTGCCAACCCCTCTAAACTGGTATCAGCCCTTGGACCTTCATCGGTATCTACCACAAACGATTTTGTTTTGCGTTTGCCGTTTGCATCTATATAAGTTTCCGAAACCGTAATGGGAACAATTTGATTTTTAAACTTTCCTTCAGTAATGGCTGCCAATGCTTTTTTGTGCGAAGACAATGCAAATGCATCCTGATCTTCACGTGATACATTGTACTCCGAGGCAACAGATTCGGCAGTAGCTCCCATGCTGCTGTACCAATCGGGGTGTTGTTTGGCGATATCGTAATTGAGCACTGTTTTCCAGCCAATAGTTGGCACCAAGCTCATGCTTTCTGTTCCGCCAGCAATGATACAATCGGCCATACCTGCATGAATTTTGGCGCTGGCTATGGCTATGGTTTCCAATCCGCTTCCACAATAACGGTTCACCACCATGCCTGGCACTTTAATAGGCAAGGATAGCAATGAAATCATCCGGCCCATTTGCATGCCTTGCTCCGACTCGGGAACGGCATTTCCTACAATTAAATCGTCAACACGTGTTGGATCCAACTCAGGAACTTCGGCCAA
>CALRRW020000264.1:0-3509 GCA_943370695.1 Comamonas sp. lk
CTTATCCTGGTAGACGAACAGGACCGGCAATGGGGCAAACTCGAAAAGTTGCTGGTACATGAACTTGGACTGTTGCACCGTGCATTTTCTGTTTTTATTTTTAATAAAAAAGGCGAATTGTTAATGCAACAGCGGGCTTCAGAAAAATACCATTCAGGGGGCCTTTGGACCAACACGTGCTGCAGTCACCCGCAATGGGGAGAAGAAGTTTCACAGGCAGTTGACAGGAGGTTAAAGGAAGAGATGGGGATGAGTTGCGCCACCCATTTTGCATTTAGTTTTACCTACAAGGTACAATTTGAAAACGGTCTTACAGAGCATGAATTCGATCATGTATACATTGGGGTGTCGGAAGATGTTCCTGTACCCGAAAAGTCGGAAGTGCAAAGCTGGAAATATATTTCTTTGACCGAACTGGAAAAAGATATCCTGGTGCATCCTGAATTATATACCGAATGGATGAAAATCTGTTTACCTCGCATCAGTCAACATTTAAACGTCATACACTCATGAGTAAATATTATTATCAGGCCGAACAATTTTTACCCATCGATTTGGAAAAGGCCTGGGCTTTTTTTTCCTCGCCTCATAATCTGGCGCGCATCACACCTCCTGAATTGGATTTTATTGTACTTTCCGAATTGGGTGATACCGAAATTTATGAAGGAATGTTGATTGATTACAAAGTGAGGCCTTTGTTTGGTATCCCTGTGAAATGGAGAACAGAAATTGGTAAAACCGAAAGGAGAAAAAGTTTTACCGACAGGCAGGTAAAAGGCCCGTATAAAATTTGGGAACACACCCATACCTTTGCTGAAACCAAAGGGGGTGTATTGATGACCGACCATATTACTTATGAGCTGCCACTGGGAATATTGGGCGATATTGCACATAAACTTCTGGTAAAAAGTAAAATCGAACAAATTTTCGTTTACCGCAAACACATTCTTTCAACCATATTTACCTCACATGAATTCAGCAGTAATTAATTTCATCACCGTATTGGTAACCTTTTTCTGCATGGAAGGGGTTGCTTGGTTTACCCATAAATTTGTGATGCATGGTTTGTTGTGGAAACTTCACAAGGATCATCACAATAAGCAATCGCAAGGGTTTTTTGAGCACAACGATTTTTTCTTTCTCATTTTTGCTCTGCCGGGTATTACCGGGTTGTTTTTTGGTATGCAAAACGATTATAATGTGCTGTTCTGGATTGGGCTTGGAATAACCATTTACGGATTTGCATACTTTTTTGTTCATGACATTTTTATTCACCAACGGTTTAAGTTTTTACGCAACAGTGAGAACGGCTATTTTAAAGCGATACGCAGGGCTCACAAAATGCACCACAAGCATATAAACAAGGAAGATGGTGAATGTTTTGGCATGTTGTGGGTTCCGTTTAAGTATTTCCGAAACGTTAACAATACGTGATGAATTATTATTACCTGGCAATTGATTTTTTCACCATTCTTGTTCCGTTTATTTTTTCATTTCATCCAAAAATAAACTTTCACAAACAATGGAATGCTTTCTGGAAAGCGAATCTTCTGGTGGCGGTTATTTTTATACTTTGGGACATATTGTTTGTAAACCTGGGTGTATGGGGATTTAACCCTCGTTATCTTCTTGGAATCAATTTGCTGAACATCCCTTTTGAAGAGGTCTTGTTTTTTATTTGTATCCCTTACTCGTGTGTATTCACTTATCATTGCCTGGGCCAGTTTTTTAAATTAAAATGGAATCCTCAAGCAGAAAATATGTTTGTAACGGTCATCTCCATATTGCTCCTTGTTGTTGGAACATATTTTTACAATCACCTCTATACTTCTTCTATTTTTATCAGCCTGGGAGTATTGTTGCTTTTGGTTAAATATGGGTTGCGCGTTCAATGGTTGGGCAAATTACTAATCGTTTATACCGTATTGCTCATACCTTTTTTTATCGTAAACGGCATCCTTACGGGAACAGGCCTGGATGAACCGATTGTATGGTACAATAATGCCCAAAACATGAATGTCAGGTTGCTGACCATTCCTTTCGAAGACGTTTTTTATGGCTTCGAACTCATATTACTGAACGTGTTTTTTTATGAGAAGTTTAAAGAGAAAACCTCCATTATGGCATGATAATTTTTCCAAATGATTGTAGCCAGAAGAGATAACCGGTAACTCCCCCAAACGCTCCGGCAGCTAAAAACGTTATACGCTGCTGTTGAGGTATTACTTTAAACACGATGTAAACTAAAATTCCGATCCCAATCAATGCTGTTGGTGTTTGAATACTGTATATTGGAATGCCCAGTTGATCAGCTAATCGAATTTCATCCCCAGTTGTTGCGTGTTTTCCTGATGCTAAAAGGACACCCAATCCTACCACAAAGTTGGTTGTTTGGCGCAACCAAAACAGGGATAAAAAAACAAAACTCCATTGCTTAAACGATAAAGAATCGGCAGGTGTTTTTGAACCAGAAAGTAATAACAGGATAAAACCAATGGTTCCTGTAAGCATTGTTTGCAGTGGCCCCCCGAGCGTAATCCACAAATGATTTCGACTGTATTTTTGGATAGTAGTGTTCCATAAGTTTTTTGCCGGAAAAGGTGTGTTGGCATCAATTTGTGTTTTGTAAATAGAATAGATGGAGTCTAATATTTCATCTTCTTCACTTGTTCCCGGATTGCTGGATGCATAGTTAATGGTTGATCCTTTAAACCCTTTGAGTTTTGCAATCGTATAATGCCCCATTTCGTGGCTGAGCGTGCCAATAATGGTGAAAAAGATAAATGAGAATGATAGTACAGAGAATAATTTGGGTTCAATAATTGGTTTCAATGGTAAAGTGATTAAAATATGGTTGGTTAACAAACATACATTTGTGTTCTCAAAAATGACAAACTACCACGATACAGTGAATGAAGTGCGGGTTACTTAACAGATTTCACAGCCTCTACCAACTTCGCAATAATCGAAGGGTCTTTTTCAATAGCATTTCCAACCACAACGATATCAGCACCGGCATTGCATGCGGCTTTAACGGCTTCGGGAGTACGCATACCTCCACCAACAAATAATGGAATGGAGATATTGTTTTTGACTTCCCGTATCAGCTTTTCAGGTATCGGATTTTTGGCGCCACTTCCTGCATCCATGTAAATTAATTTGAGTCCCAGCATTTCTCCGGCCATTGCCGTGCAGGCAGCTATACTGCTTTTGTCGGAAGGTATCGGAGTGGTATTGCTCATGTAACTTACGGAAGTAATATTTCCACCGTCAATGAGCATGTATCCGGTTGGCAAAATTTCGATTCCCGATTTTTTTAATGTAGGTGCGGCCAGCACATGTTTGCCAATAAGCATTTCTGGATTGCGACCCGAAATAAGCGACAACAGCAAAATGGCATCAGCCTGCTCATCAATTTGCATGATGTTTCCGGGGAAAAGCACCACCGGAATATCGGTGTGTTGCTTGATAATATTGATGGAGCGTTCGAAATAGCCATTTGTAATGAG
>CALRRW020000265.1:0-3492 GCA_943370695.1 Comamonas sp. lk
AGCCAAAGCGGCATACGAAGCAGGTATTGCTGCTCAACCTACCAATCCTATGAACTATGCCGGATTAGGTGCCCTTTTATTGGACGATAACAAAGTAGCAGAAGCCAACGCACAATTTCAAAAAGCCCTTTCATTTGGTAAAGCAAAAGACGGGAGTTATAAAGATGTAAATGCTTTGCGCGTTGTAGCAGATGCAATGGTTTCGGCAGAAGTCAAATTACCGGATGATGCCATTAAATTAATTGAAGCAGCAGTTGAACTTGACCGCAAAAATTATGATGTATGGGTGACTGCAGGTGATGTTTACCTCGAAAAAAACGAAGGTGGTAAAGCTGCCACTGCATACGAAAATGCAATTTCTTTGCAAAAAGGAAATCCAAAAGCATATACGCGTGTATCAAATATTTGGTTGAGGGTTAAAAATGCTGATGCCACCAAAACAGAATTGGACCGTGCGCTGGCTATCAATCCAAACTATGCTCCTGCTCTTAAAAACTTAGCTGAGTTTTATTCGTTGTCGAAACAATACGCCAAAGCAAAAGAAACGTACCAAAAATACCTTGAGAATTCAGAACCAAGTAACGCCAATAAAGCACGTTTTGCGCGTATTTTATTCAGAAACAATGAGTATGGTGAGGTTATTTATGTGGTTACCGATTTACACAAAACGGATTCATCCGATTTGTACTTATTCCGTTTATTGGGTTACAGTTATTATGAAGCAGGAGTTGAATTAAAAGATACGTCAAGATACCAGCCTGGCGCAACTTCATTGGAGTACTTTATGTCTCATATCGAACCGGCTAAACTTTTATCAAACGATTATGAATACCTGGGTAAATTGTATTCTAAAATTAAAGGCAAGGATAGTTTGGCAGTATTGAATATTACCAAGGCCATTGAAATGGATCCAAGTAAAATTGAATTATATAAAGAAGCTGCTACTATTTACAACAATATCCGTAAGTATGATATGGCCGTTTTATCACTTGAAAATTACATATCGAAAAGTAGTAAAACCACTGCCGCTGATTATTTCCTATTGGGTAGGGCTGCAATATTTAGTAAACAATATGGAAAAGCCGACAGTGCGATGGCGAAGGTGAATGAATTAAAGCCTGATTATGCCGAAGCTTATTACTACAGGGCAAATGCTGTTGCATCAATGGACCCTGACTTTAAAACACCGGCTGCCAAAGATTTTTGGGAAAAATATGTAAGCTTAACAGAGGCAACTCCTGATAAATACAAAAAGAACCTCATTACTACTTATGGTTACCTGGCTGGTTATTATATCCAAAAAGATAATCATGTTAAAGCCAGAGAATATTACAACAAACTTCTTGCGTTGGATCCTGAAAACAAAGAAGCTAAAGAGCGCATCAAATTATTAAAATAACAAACCACTTTATTCAAAAGTCCTGTGAGTTTTAAACCTGCAGGACTTTTTTTATGCCCCCAATATTTGCCTGATTTCCATTTCCATTTCCCCAATCATCACAGCCAGCTGTTCTATTTTACTTAATGCATTTTCTGTTCCGGCTTTACTTTTTCCGATCAGTTCCAATTGCACAACCAACTCAGAAGCTTCCTCAACCCCCAACATTTGCATGGGAGCTTTCATTTTATGTGCAATTCCACTCATTTGTTCCCACATTCCTTTTTGTGCATACTCTTTCAATTGGGTGAGTTCCGGAAATGTATTCGATAAAAACATCGAAAGCATTTCATGGATAAAGGTATTATCACCTCCCGAAATTGTTTCTAGATATGTAAGATTGAGTTTAATCATAATACCGCAAATTAGAATAAATGTTGCTACTTTCGTACGTAATGATACAAGGAATTTGCATACTCTCCAATATCCCTCTGCGCAAAGAAGCAAGCAGTAAGAGTGAAATCGTTTCCATGTTACTGTTTGGCGAAATGTTCACGGTATTATCTGAAACCCCGGATTGGACAAATATTACAACACAATCCGATCATTATACCGGCTGGATTAGCACCAAACAGGTTACCTTGCTTACCCAACAGCCAACATCCTTCTCCGTTGTTACACAATTTCCATTTGCTATTCTGCAGGGACCATCGGGAATTATCATGGCTCCAAGTGGAAGTAGACTACCCGATTTTGATGGCACAAATTGTACCATTAATAATATTCTTTATACCGTAGCCAATCCACAAGCCGAATATACGGGCCAAGACCTTCTTTACATTGCACGTCAGTTTCAGAACGCACCTTATTTGTGGGGAGGAAAAACCGCATTTGGGATTGATTGTAGCGGATTAACCCAGATAGTATATGCAAATATTGGTATTCACCTAAAGCGGGATGCCTATCAACAAGCCGAAATGGGAACCACAGTGGCGTTTATTGACCAGGCAACAGCCGGGGATTTAGCCTTTTTTGATAATGAAGAGGGCCATATTACCCATGTTGGGATGATGCTGGATGCGCATAGCATTATTCATGCATCGGGTAAGGTTAGAATTGACCCTATTGATTCTTATGGCATATTAAATGCCGAAACACACCAATATTCTCATAAATTACGCATTATTAAACGATTGATTTAACTGAAACAATCGTATACCATTATTGTTATTTCTAATACTTAATACATACAACACATGGCCATTCAAAAAGGAGATAAAGCTCCATCATTCAAACTGTTCAACACAGACAAAAAAGAACTTTCATTAGAAGACTACAAAGGTAAAAACCTGATTGTACATTTTTTCCCGGCTGCATTCACCGGAACTTGCACCACCCAGCTTTGCACCGTGCGCGATGCAATTAGCATGTATAAAAATGACAACTGTGATGTAGTTGCTATTTCAGTAGATATGCCTTTTAGCCTTGGTAAATTTAAAGAGCTTCAAAACTTATCATTTGAATTGCTTTCTGATTTTAACAAAGAAGCATCAACTGCATTTGGCGCCATTTACGACAACTGGATTATGAACATGAAAGGGGTTTCAAAACGCGCAGCTTTTGTTATCGACAAAAATGGTGTGGTTCAATATGCGGAAGTACTGGAAAGTGCTGGCGATTTGCCAAACTTTACTGCTATTAACGAAACACTTGCTTCGTTAAACTAATATTGGTTTAATATCCATTATTCAAAATCCCAATCAGGTAGCTGATTGGGATTTTTTAGTTTGACACCTTCAGCAATTTTTGGTAGCGGGTTGCATTACTATTGGATACTTGCAGAAAGTATATCCCATCAGGAAATTTTTCAATATTCAATTGCTCTTCAGGTTCGCTTATTCGTTGATTCAGCATCAATTCACCCATACCATTATAAATGATCAATTCGAGCGGATAATGCTGCTTATTGAGTCCTTTAATGGCAATCACATTGTTAACCGGGTTGGGCAGGTAAAGGTTTGCCAGGTCGCCCAAATCTTTTAAGGCAGTGACTTTACCCGACTTGCCGATATCACAAATTGCCACAATCGCTAACCGGGCCATTAATCCATAAT
>CALRRW020000266.1:0-3491 GCA_943370695.1 Comamonas sp. lk
GGTTCTTCAAAAATAATTCCGTCCAGCTCAAATTTGTTGCTGAATGTGGTTTGTTTAAACGAACCGTCATCCTGCACCACATGAATTAAACATTCTCCATGTCCCTCAAAAAAAGCAGTCTGAACAGAGTCGGCCAGGCGGTTTTGAAAATCTTCATCGTCTTTAAGAATGGCAAAACGATCGATGAGCAGGAAGAGTTGGTTCCCGCCTTTGGTTGGATGTATGTTTGCCGTTTTTGATTTAGGTGTTTCGTTTCCTACAAAGTCTTCTTTATTTGTTTTTAAACTTTTTTTAACGCTTTTGGTATTTGATATTTCTTCAATGTATTCTTCAATAGCAATGGGCGATTCGTTGATTAACAAACGTGAAAATCCGTTTTGCAAATAAACCTCCAATTGTTTTTTAAGGTCTTTTTCGGGTTGGATATCAACAATGAGCATCACCTTTGTATCCTCAGGAAAGGCCAGCAAATGATTCACCACACCTTCTACTGTATCACGTTTTACTTCTTTTCCTGAAACAGGCGAAAAGGTAACACCCACGCGTGCAAACAATAATTTGAGGTAATCATAAATTTCGGTGCTGGTAGCAACCGTTGATCTTGGATTGCGGGTATTTACTTTTTGTTCAATGGCAATAGCAGGGGAGATTCCATGAATATAATCCACATCGGGTTTATTCATTTTGCCCAAAAACTGGCGTGCATAAGCCGATAAACTTTCAACGTACCTGCGCTGACCTTCAGCGTACAGGGTGTCGAACACGAGGCTCGATTTGCCGGAACCCGATACGCCTGTAACAACTGTTAACTGGTTTCGGTTAATGGTTACATCTATATTTTTAAGGTTGTGCACCCTTGCACCTTTTATGATTATATTTTTTGTTTTTTGTTCGCTCTTAAATTTCATGCTCGTTGAACGGCTATATCGTCTGTCAATTTTTGTACGAATGTAATAATGAATCGGCTTTTTAAGTTAGGAAAATCAGCATTTAAAAATTTTATTTGCGGCCATGAAAATTCCAGTATTGTTAGTAACATTTTTATGTTGCATTAAGTTTGTTTCGGCACAACTTGTTTCCGTAAGTATCGGTCCTTCGTTTGCCGTTGGCGATTATGGGAATATGGAAGTAACGAACGAAAAAGCAAGCCAGGCAGATATTGGATATACGGTAAAAATTACGAATGAATTTTTCGGAGGCCATATTGTTTCACCCTCAGTATTTTTGCTTTTCAACAATAATGCAATGAGTGCCGGCCAGTTTGAAGTGGTTTATCCTACCATTGATTTTATTCCATTAAGTCCTTATTCTCAAGTTGCGGGAGGCTTTGGACTTAATGTCCAAACAAAAAACAAAGGCATGAATGTGGGCGTATCCGGCAATATTGGTTTGGCCAATTATACAATGGCTTCGTTTATGCTTGATGATTTAAAATCATCGGATTATGTAAAGGTTAAACCCAAAAGTGTAACAGGGGCGATGTTTTTTGTTGGGTATTTTATGAAGATTCCAATTTCAAACGGTGTGCTGTTTAACCTAAATGTTGACTATATGATGGGAGATGTTGATTACGGAACATTAAGTATGGAATCGCACGGTATAGGCTATTCTTCAACAGAAGGTGTTAAGCTTCCTTTCAGAGCGATTTCGGCACAAGTGGGACTTTCTTTCAATTTCCAACACATATCAAAATAAAAAATATTGCTTTTTTAAATACTTTTTTTATATTCGAATAACAAATCACACTTATTACCGAAACACAAAACAGCCTATAGGAACATAAAATTCTACACTAATTTTTTATCTGAACCCTTAATAATTCTAACAATGAATGCTCAGAAAATTAGTGATCAGGAATTGATCCTATTGTACCAGCAAGGTAATGAGGCAAGCCTCGAAATTTTAATTAAACGTCATCAACGCAATGTTTACACGGCAATTTATTTGCTTGTAAAAAACCGCGCTCTTGCTGAAGATATTTTCCAGGAGACATTTATCAAAATCATTAATACCATCCGCCTGGATAAATACAATGATGAAGGTAAGTTTGCTCCATGGGCAGCCAGGGTAGCCCGCAACCTCACCATTGATTATATCCGTAAAATGAAACGCGATGTAACCATTACCGATAGCGAGGGCAACGATGTATTTAATTACATCACCATTGCCGAAGAATCCAATGAGGATAAAATTATCCGCAACCAATCGGAGCATAATATCAGGCAACTGGTAAAGTTATTGCCCGAGGAACAACGTCAGGTATTGATTATGCGCCAATGGGGCGATATGAGTTTCCAGGAAATTGCTGATGCAACAGGGGTAAGCATTAATACGGCTTTGGGGCGCATGCGGTATGCTTTAAATAACCTGCGCAAAATGATGGAGCAACAACAAGCAAGAGTATAAGTCTTGTTATCAGCATGTTAGTTTAAATTTTAAAAATAGTTTGATTGTTTTACAATAAGTTTTAGATGTAGGCCGTTTTTGTAGTATTCATTTTAATAACTACAATTTCGCCTATGTCTGAAATTTACACTTCAAACGACCTTATTCGCTACATTTACAAAGAAACATCCACAGCTGAAACAGCGAATATTCAGCACTACATCCAACACAATGCGCAAGCAAAAGAAGAGTATGAATCCTTAATGGAAACATTGGATTTATTACCGGATGTCTCCCTCGATGCAAATCCTACTTCTATTCAATTGATTTTGGAGTATGCCCACAAACAGGCTCCCGAACTGATTTAGTTATTCAAATCCCAGTGTTTTGATGATTTGCTCTATTTGCCAGTCTTCAACTGGGTTGTATTCATTTTTTAAGTCGGCCGAAAATACTTTGGCCAATCCCTGCCAGTACATTGCGGTAAAGTTACCCCTGTATTCTTTGAGCAGGGTATAGGTGTCTTTTCCCGTTTCGCGGTGAATAAGCTTGATGAGTATTTTGCCTTGCGACTTGGTGAGGTTAATCAGGTCGTCCATAAACTGGTCTTTAATAGCCGTTTCGGTACGTTTTAAATATTCTTTGCGTGCTTTATCAGTGGGTAAGAGTTGCAAGTTTTGTTCCATCATTTGAAAGCGAAAACCGGCCATCTTTGCATAAGGCAGGGCTTTTTTGACATCGCGTACCAGTTTTTGGTAGCGTTTTTCATATTCAGGATCTTTTTTGGCCTCTACAATAAATGCAGGCAGGTCGTATTGTTTCACGGTATCCTGCTGGGCAAATAGTTTGGTACCTGCCAGCAATATCAACAATAGAAGCGTTAAACAATTTTTCATATACCCGTTAACTGAAATAATTGTGCCAAAGTTAAACAACGTGTTTGAGGTTTAAACGAAATCCACCGTTAACTATTTTGCCGTATCCTTTTTGCTTAGCAATAAAGATGCTGTTGCCACGATACCAATCAGCATCAAAGCGCTCGAAATAAGTTGTGCCTGTGTAATATGTTTATCAAAAATATGGTAAGTAGTGTTTACCCTTATTGA
>CALRRW020000267.1:0-3485 GCA_943370695.1 Comamonas sp. lk
ACCTGTGAATTTGACTACGTTGGAACTGGGTGAAGAACGGATTATAGAAAAGCAAAAAGCATCCGAGTCAGCTCCGCTTTTCAAAAACAAGACATGGCTGTGGACACTAATGGGTGTAATCATTTTAGTGCTGGGATGGTTTTCGATAAAAATGATGAGAAAAGAATAGCAACTTGTGGTAACGTGTTTGGCAAATGTGGCGGTTCCGTGTTTCTATGAAAGTGAAGTGCTAAAAATGCCCGCCTTCACCAAGCCCGAAAGCGGGAACAAAGTATCCGGAATAATTTATTAACGAAACGAATCAATAGGAGCATAATCCATCTATCAACCCAAACAAAATTTACCCATCCCGCAGAATGCCATTGAAGAAGGAAGGCAGCCGGATGATACTTGTTTTGTTTTGTGGAATAAATTGACTTATTTGAAAAAACATATAACCTTAAACAACATGAACTACTACTTAAACGTATTAAAAAATTACGCAACATTTGAAGGCCGTGCCAGGAGAAGTGAGTATTGGTATTTTGTCCTGTTCAGCACCCTTGTTTCTATTGTATTAACACTCCTGGAGCTTGCCATCGGTGTCACTTTTATTGGTCTCGTTTATTCATTGGCTGTAATGATTCCAAGCATTGCGGTTGGTGTAAGAAGAATGCACGATGTGGGAAAAAGTGGTTGGTACTTGTTAATTCCAATTTACAATATCATATTGGCCTGTACAGCAGGAACAGAGGGTGATAATGAGTATGGCTCAGACCCCAAAGCAATCACCATGGAATACTAGGTTTAAACCAAACATTTTCAAAACGGCTACCTGAGAAGGTGGCCGTTTTTGTTTTGAGAATTGTATTGATTGAAATGTATATTGCCAGTTTATGGCAGAAGGCTACTCTGATTTATACTGATATAGGCTTAGCCGAATAATAAACATCTTTAAAACGAAACAATGGAACAAACAACCGACTCGCAGACACCAACGGCAAAAGTTTACAAAGACAGAGCAATTTGGGTAGGGACATTTCTCGGGGGGCCTTTGGCTGCCGGGTATATCATTGCTGAAAACTTCAAAGTGTTCAACGAAGCAGACAAAGCAAGGAAGACCTGGATGTATACAATTCTTGCAACGGTAGTCATATTCGGAGGGATTATGCTTATTCCTGATCATATTAAACTTCCCAATCAAGTTATTCCATTTATGTATACTGCAATTGCATATTATCTTGTTCAGCATTATCAGGGGCAAAACATTTCAGCTCATATTAGCTCAGGTGGGGAATTTCAAAGTTGGGGGAGAACGATTGTCGTTGGGTTGATTGGACTTGCCATAACGATTGTCCCAATTATTGGTTTTGTGCTGGTGTCTGATTCTGTTGCGAATGCCTCTTTGTCGACAAAGACCTATGGCATGATGAAAAATGAAATCCTTTTTGAAAAGGACAATATAACAGAAGGCGAAGTTGATAAACTTGCTGATGCTTTTACTAAGGCAACTTTCTTTGACGAAGCGGTAACAAAATATGTTTATGTAACAAAGATCAACAGTACCTACGAACTTTCTATTCCTATCACTCAAGGCATTGAAAAAAACGGTGAGGCCCTGCAACGTTTTATTGACCTTAGAACAGATGTACAATCAATTTTCCCAAACCATAAAATAGTATTCAAGTTGGTGATTGATAATTTAGACAATGTGGTCAAAAGACTTGAATGATAAAAAGGCAGTGTGCTGTTGGAAGGCTTGAAACCTGATGGCTCGAAAGGGGATGATGGTTTGGGATTGGAAGATAAATAGGAAACGAATTTAAATAGAGTTGAAACGGCTACCTGAAAAGGTGGCCGTTTTTGTGTTATACCTCCAACCTGAAAAATAGTACATATGTAGTATTTTCTGTGTAGAAATTTTTACTCAAGTTTGAATAGACGTAAAACAAAACCGCCTATGAACCCCCTGTTGTTGTTAGTTACGTCCGGTTACAAAATCTTTATGTTGAAAACAGCCGAAAGGTTTGGAAGTATTGAACAGTATACTGTTACCTGAGAAGGTGATTGTTTTTGTTATTGGAAATTAAGATTACCCTTATTGGAATATATGCTACAAGATAGCGCCTATTTAGCATACGGGTGTTGGATAGGTGCTATATTGTAGTGGCTATAAATAAGTTAGCTACAATTTTAGAACAACCACGAAATGAACAATAATACTGACTACGAAAAATTTACACAAGAAATTTATCAGACGTTGATAAACGTTCAAGGTGTTGATACCATTGACGTAAAGCATAATGTAAAATTGAAAGGTAAATCTGGACAAGAACACCAAATAGACGTTTATTGGGAATACGATATAGCTGGTGTAAAACACAAAGTTGCAATTGAATGCAAGAATTATAATACCGAAGTTTCAATAGGAAAAGTAAGAGATTTTTGTTCTGTATTATCTGATCTGAATAATGTAAATGGGATAATGGTAACAAAAATAGGCTATCAGTCAGGTGCGAAAAAGTATGCTGACTTTTACGGAATAAACTTAAAGGAGTTGAGATTCCCGAATGACGATGATTGGAAAGGAAGATTAAAAACAATTGTTTTCCAAATGCAAATGGTTGTACCTCATATCAAGCAAAGAATACCAATGTTTGACAATGATTGGCTCAAAGAAAATATTCAATTTCCCGAAGACGGACAAATGACATATTCATTTCAAGGAATGGCAAACGAAATAAAAATATTTGACGAAAATGGAGGAGTAATTACAGACTTTCATCAACTTGATAACCAAGTGCCGCAAGATTGGAAAGCTGCAACAGATTTAGAGCATACATACACCTATGACAACGCATTCATAGACGTTACGCCACTAGGACGAATAAAAATCAAGGGAGTAAAGTATATTTATGATGTTAACACTGGAGCAGAAGAGTTTTCAATAGACGCATTTGAGACAACAAAAGCAATACTCAAAGACGCTTTAACTGGTGAAATAAAATTCTTTGACAAAGACGGAAATGTAAAATAAAACCAATAAAATAAATAACAATGAAAGAATACAAAGTAATCACACATCACGCACCTCCTGAATTTGCAAATATTGTTAGTCAAGCCTTAAAAGAGGGTTGGCAATTAGTTGGAGGCGTTTCTACTACATCTGTTCCCAAGGAAATTGGTGTATTTCAAATGATTTATTCGCAAGCATTAGCGAGATAAATTTGACACTAACGACAAAAAAATACTATTAACGAGGGTTTTGCTTTAGGCGAGGTCATGTGCAAACTTCGAGCTTCTATTTAAGTTTAATTAAGGTTGACAGTTTTTACTCCTAAATCCACCAGAGCGCAAAATCCGGAAACGTTGAGAATCACGTTAAAAAGACACCGACAATTACAAGACAATAAGGATGGAAATTGACGCTTTACTAAAATTGATACAAGATTGGACAAATCGAGTTCCGTTAATAATTCTCGGGAGTGGAGCATCGGTCCCATTTC
>CALRRW020000268.1:0-3485 GCA_943370695.1 Comamonas sp. lk
AAAATTTCTTCGACAGGTGTTTAACAGGAGAACGGTTTGCTGTTGTATACGAAATTGTGAACCCTCATATTCCACTCAGCTATTCCGAAGTAAATTTTAACCCCATTAAAAATGAACATGAACAAATTGTGGGAGTAGCTGTTTTTTCAACGGATATTACATCCAAAGTAAAAGCCGAGCAGGATCTGATTAATGCCAAAAACGAGGCAATAGCTGCTGCCAATGCCAAGTCGGAGTTTTTATCCAATATGAGTCATGAAATCAGGACACCCATCAACGCCATTATGGGGCTAACTGAATTGCTTATGGAAAAAATGAAGGACGAAGAAATTTCGCAATACCTTCAATCCATTAAATATTCTACGGATAGTTTACTGGTGGTTATTAATGACATTTTAGATTTTTCGAAAATAGATGCCGGCAAAATTTCTTTGGAAAATATTGATTTTAATATTCGGGATAATATTGCTTCCGTTACCAAAATGTTCAGGCTAAAATCCGAATCCAAAGGACTCACATTTACAACAGATATTGATTCCAAGATACCCGCTTTTATCAAAGGAGATCCCTATCGATTAAACCAAATATTGGTTAATCTTATTGGAAACGCCATCAAATTCACGAGTCAGGGATTTGTATCGCTAGGGGTTGTTATGCAAGAACAAACGCCCCAAACAGTAAGGCTCAAGTTTAAAATTGCAGATTCCGGAATCGGTATTCCCGAAAGCCAGAAAGAAATTATTTTTGAAAGTTTTAACCAGGGATATACTGATATCACTCGCAAATTCGGGGGGTCGGGATTAGGGCTGGCCATTACCCAAAAACTTACATTGCTGCAAGGTGGTAAAATATCCATGCACAGTGAAGTGAATAAAGGAAGTGAATTCACTCTGGAAATTCCATATTCAGTAGCTGAAGTTGAAACTCAGCGTAATGCCGAAACCAAAATAGTTAGTGAACGGTCATTAAAAGGAAAACATATTTTAATTGCAGAGGATAATGTGATGAACCAATTTGTGGTAAAACAAATACTTACGTTATGGAATGCCACTTTTGATATTGCCGAAAATGGCCGTGAAGCTGTTAATTTACTGAAGCAGAACCAATACCACGTGGTGCTTATGGATTTACAAATGCCCGAAATGAGTGGGTATGACGCCACAAACTATATTCGCTCCAAAAATACTGATGTTCTTAATCCTTCCATTCCTATTATTGCACTCACAGCTGATGCGTTTATGGAAACCAAGAAAAAGGTTCTGGAGGGAGGAATGAATGATTTTATCTCCAAACCTTTTACGCAGGAAGAGTTGTATACCAAGATAACCAAGCATATGCTTTAAACCTGTTTAAAAGATGAGTATATTTAAAGGCAATATTGATTTACAAAAAATAAACGACCGCAATAAAAACACACTGTGCGAGTGGATTGGCATTGAGGTAACGGAATTTGGTGACGACTATCTGAAAGCCACCATGCCTGTGGACCACCGAACGGTTCAGCCGTTGCGCATTGTAAATGGCGGAGCCTATTGTGTGCTTGCCGAAAGTATAGGAAGCACAGCCGCCAATTTGTGCCTTGACAGGGAAAAATTTGTTGCAGTAGGATTGGATATCAATGCCAACCACATACGCTCCGCGCATGAAGGAAGCGGTTATGTAACAGGGATTGCCAAACCCATTCACCTGGGGCGAACCACGCAGATATGGGAAATAAAAATAACTGACCAGCAAGATAAATTATGCTGCATAAGCCGCTTAACCATGGCCGTAATTGAACTGAAAAAAGATGAACGAAACTTTAATCCGCCAAAGGTTTAACCAAGCCATTGCCAACAACCAAAATTTTGCAGCAGTAAGGTTACCGGGCGCCACCGATATTCATTTTTTGTATAGCCGAGAGCAACCCAAATTGCTTCCGGTACATTTTCTTCAGGAAGGGATTCCTCAGTTTATTTGTTCGCCTTATAGTGCAGGTAACTTGGGTTATATCCTCAATGCAGAAACGTATTATGTAAATGATAAACTCATTTCGGGTGAAGCCCTTTCTACGGAAACAACACATACCCGTTTCCCGATTGAAACAGATGCAAGCAATTTTTTTGCAACTCAGGCCTTTTACGAAACATATGTGCAGCAGGCAATAACAAGCATCCAAAAAAACAAAACTGATAAAGTGGTGGCTGCCCGAAGTGAAGCTGCTTCGTTACCAACCTCGTTTGATACCGCCTCCTTTTTTGAACAACTTACACAACACTATCCACAGGCTTGTGTTTACTTTTTTTAC
This sequence comes from Comamonas sp. lk, assembly GCA_943370695.1. Lineage (GTDB taxonomy): Bacteria > Bacteroidota > Bacteroidia > UKL13-3 > UKL13-3 > UKL13-3. The sequence goes on from CALRRW020000268.1 coordinate 2,288, forward strand.
ATACACGAATTGGGTTGCTGGTGCGGTGCTACTCCTGAAAAACTATTAACCGTACAAAAAGGATTACTGGAAACCGTAGCGCTGGCCGGTACATTGCCGCTTGATAGTGAAACGGAATGGAGCGACAAGGAACACGATGAACAAAACATGACGGAGTTTTTTATTGAAGAATCATTCAAAAACTTAAAGCTAACCGGTATCCGTAAAACGCCTGTGGAAACAATTGAGGCGGGAAACATTAAACATTTGCGTTCAACAATTACCTGGAAACCCAAACCGGATGTACTCAAACAAAAGTTCAGTAAACTATTGGGCGTGTTGAATCCAACGCCTGCGGTGTGTGGCCTGCCGCAATTTGAAGCTTCCATTTTTATTGCTAAAAACGAAAACCTGGAACGGAGGTTCTATAGCGGATTTATTGGCCTCATGAAACCCAATGAAGCACATTTGTATGTGAACTTACGCTGCATGGAAATTGGCAAAACAACTGCATTATTATACGCTGGTGCCGGCATCACCGAAGACTCCAACCCAACATCTGAATGGGAGGAGACGGCTAATAAAATGAAAACCCTTGGCGATTTATTAGGCTAAGACATTACTTTTCTTCCCCACCAAATATCTCTGCCACATTCCCATCAATGGTTTCGGCAATTTCATCTGTTGGTAAATCATTGGCATCCTCGCCAAACGGGTCCTCAATTTCTTCGGCAATTAATTCCAGACTCACCAATACGTAAAACAAAAACGTAACGGCCGGAACAATGATGTAGCCAAACTCTTTGATAAACCCAAACGGAAAGGTCATTACGTACACAAAAATAAATTTCTTTAAAAACAAACTGTACGAATACGGAATAGGCGTTTTGCGGATACGTTCACACGCTCCGCAGATATCGGCATAACCGGTTATTTCGGTATTGAGCAGCAGTAATTGCTCCCCGCTTATTTTTTGCTGCTTGTATAAATTATTTACCGCATGCATCAGTTTTTGAATCACAAAATTGGGCTGGTGCACATGTGAAGGAACACCGGGATGAATATTATTGCGCAAATGATCTTTGAGCACATACGGAAACAGAATAATCAAGTGCTGAAACTCCTGCTTTGTTTTATCATCATTGGTATCCAGCATTGCATTTAGTTTTAACGACAGGTTGCGACTTATGTTTACCAAACTTCCCCACAATTTGCGGCC
>CALRRW020000269.1:0-3484 GCA_943370695.1 Comamonas sp. lk
GTTAAGATGGCTACACTGTTTCTGTTTTTGCGCAACAAGGAAGCTTTGTTCCTGAAATAATATTCGAAATACCGATTGGTATTATTGCTGCCGGTTGCAATGACTATATCAAAATTTTGAGGGAGCCTGTTTTCCGATATTTCAATAAACGGAGCAAATGCAGGTTCAATATTGAGCAATGCCTGAATCAACCATTTCATCAAGATGGTATCATCTTCGGCAAGTTTAACCAAGGCCTTGTTTCCGGTAAGCAAAACGCACAATAAATCATGGAAGCCCACAAAAGGAATATTACCGGCCATAATAATAGCAACCGTTTTGGGTGGTTGTTCAGTAAAAGTGTAACGACTTAGCCATGTTTGTAATTTTTGTTCACTCAGTAAATCGGCCCATGCATTTATAGCCAACTGAACCTCAGCCTGTGTGAACCAGTTATTTTTATGATACGCTTGTCTGAAAACCGATTCTGTTATTTCTTCCTTGCTTTGTGCTAAAAACTGCCCTAATTTTACAAATGCATTTATACGTTGTTGAAAAGTCATTTTAATTTAGAATGATTATACTTTGAAGTGCAAATCAACAAAACTTATTTTGCATTCTTAAAACTAATAACAATAAATAAAAAGATATGGCGATAATGATAACTGACGAATGCATCAATTGTGGTGCATGCGAACCTGAGTGTCCGAATAATGCAATATATGAAAGTGGCGCTGAATGGGCCTGGGCTGACGGAAACAATTTAGCAGGCAGCGTTACAATTGATGGAGAAGCTGTTGATGTTTCGAAACGTTTTGCTCCTAAATCAGACGACACGTATTATATCGTTACCGGAAAATGTACAGAATGTGTTGGTTTTCACGAAGAGCCTCAATGTGCTGCAGTATGCCCTGTTGATTGCTGCGTACCTGATCCGGACCACGTTGAATCAAACGATGTATTGATGGCTAAAAAAGAAAGAATGCACCTTTAGGGGATGTTGATTTGTAATCTGTTGATTGGGTTAAATCAATCCCTACAATTACCATCAATAAATAGTATTTAAAAAGCAGTTAACGAAAGTTGGCTGCTTTTTTTTATGCGACAAGCCTTTTGTATGATTTGCAAAAACTGCTGATAGGACACTCGGGGCATTGGGGATTGCGCGCCAAACAAATGTACCGTCCATGCAAAATCAACCAATGATGGGCCACTGCAACATATTGTTGTGGAATATATTTCATCAGCTGATCTTCGGCTTGTTTCGGATTTTTGGCATTGAGTGTTAAACCCAATCGTGCAGAAACCCTGAATACATGCGTATCAACAGCCATTGCCGGCTGATTGTAAATAACAGATGCAATGACATTGGCTGTTTTGCGGCCTACTCCCGGTAGTTTGACTAATTCATCAATGGAATCGGGAATCACACTTCCAAAATCATGAACCAGCATATGTGCCATGCCAATTAAATGTTTCGCTTTATTGTTGGGATAACTAATACTGCGGATGAGGGCAAACACCTCTTCAAACTCGGCTTCGGCTAATATTTCGGGTGTAGGATACTGTTTAAATAACGCAGGAGTGGTAAGGTTTACGCGCTTATCGGTGCATTGGGCCGACAAAATAACCGCAACCAATAGCTGGTATGGGTTTTCATAATACAACTCCGTTTCAACATTGGGCTGATGTTCGGAAAAATAGGCGATAAAACGATCGTAACGTTCCTGGCGTGTCATCTAAAACAGATTCTTAAGTGCTTCTGTTCCAAATACAAAAATGGCAATCCAAATAAGTCCTTTTACCAAAAAGAATAAAAAGCCAGCCACACCCAATCGTTTAAACCAAACCATTATGCGGTTGCGCTGTTTATGAGGAACTGGGCATTCGAGGGGTTTATCTGTAGCTTGATCAATGGGTTTCATGTCGAAATAAAAAACAAGATTAGGTGTTATTTGTTTTTAATCAAAACTCCTGCTTAACTTGCTCACATAAATCAATTACACAACTCTTATGGCAACCCCAAAAAATGTAAACCGCATTGGTTTAAACAACACTAAAAGTAAACAACTGGCAGATAAATTAAACACGCTGTTAAGCAACTATCAATTGTTTTATATGAACGCCAGAGGATTTCACTGGAACATCAAAGGGGAAAAGTTTTTTGAACTGCACCTTAAGTTTGAAGAATTGTACACCGATGCGCTGCTTAAAATTGATGAAATTGCTGAGCGTATTCTCACATTGGGTTACACTCCTACCCATGCTTTTTCCGATTATCTGAAACAATCGACCATTAAAGAAATCAAAAACCTGAGCGAAGGAAAAAAAGCAGTAAAGCATGTGTTGGAAAGTTTCACCATCCTTATTTTGCTGGAAAGAGAACTGCTTAAACTATCAGCAGATGCTGACGATGAGGGTACTAATGCACAAATGAGCGACTATATACGTGAACAGGAAAAACTGGTTTGGATGTATTCGTCATTTTTGAATGCTTAAACGCCAGCCTGCGATTCAATTCCGATACTTGTTCTTTATTCTAAAATTAATATGTTTGAAGCATGAATAAACTTTTCGCAGTATTGGCCGGTTTGATGTTAACCCATGTCTCTTTTGCCCAAAAAATAATTGCAGCACCCAAAAAAATAGTATCAGGACATTCGAATGATGTTACACAGGTTACACTTACCGCTAAAGGCGATATGCTGGCTACCGGTTCGTGGGATAAAAATATCAATGTGTATGATAGCAGCTATAATTTATTGTACACCTTAACGGGACATAATTTCCCGATAACAGCTTTGCGTTTTCGTGCGGATGGGAAGTTACTGGCTAGCGGATCAGGCGATAACAGTATCATTATATGGGACAGTACATTTAAAAACTCAAGAACACTTGAGGGACACACAGACCAGATTAACACCTTACTATTTGACCGGAGCAACAAGTATTTGTTTTCGGGTGCCGAAGACAAAATATTGATGGCATGGGACTTAAAAACCGGCAAATCATTCCGCAAAATTGATATCGGGGCAGCCGTTAACAGTCTGGCTCAAACCAACGACCCGCGCTTTATTTATGTAGCAAGTGCTTCACCGCAAATCAAACAAATCAATCTTACCAATAACTTGCCCAATCAAATATTAATTGGCCATGCAGATGTGGTAAATGATATTGCCATTAGCAATAACAATAAATTGCTCATCAGCGGTTCTAATGATAAAACAGCGCGTATATGGGATTTAACAACGGGCAAGCAGATACGTGTGCTTCCGGTTGATTGCTGGAAAGTAACGGCTGTAGCCTTTTCTGAGGATTCAAAATATGCTGTAACAGGATGCAATGATGGCTCTATTAAAATATGGGAAGTGGAAACAGGAAAACTGATTGCACAAGTGGAAGCAAACGGACAATATGTTAAAGATGTAATCTTTAGCAAAGATAAAACTGCTGTATTGGCTGCTGCAACGCTTAAGGGCTCAACAGAGTTTGGCTTAAGAGTGTG
>CALRRW020000270.1:0-3471 GCA_943370695.1 Comamonas sp. lk
TTTTGAGAAAAAGGAAATTGAAAGGCTGAAAAAAGAGAAAAATAAAAATGATAGTATCCAAAAGGGATTAAAGCAGTTGTCCTCAAACTGTCTTACTGCAAATAAAACCCCAGTTGATGAAAAGCAAAAAAAGCTATTGACAAAATTAAAGAAGACTGTGGCCTACGAATCGAAACGAAGCTTCAATTTAAAGAAGATATTAAATGAACAAATCGATTTGAAAGAAGTAAACAAAGTATTGGAGGGAGCCAAAATTGATAATGCTAAATACAGTAAACTATTAACAGAAGGAAAAAAAGACTTAATCAGTCAACCCTTTCAGTTTAAAAAAGAGGTGTACAAGAATATACCCAACGGTAAAATGAATGTTACCGGAGGTGGAGGTGGAGGTGATCCGGTTACAAGCTCCATTAAGCAATTTGTTGATTTGAGGACTAAAGCTCATACTTCAAATGAGATAACGGATACGACCTCTTTGATTTTAAATCCATATAGCGGTATGCCTTTTATTACAAGGGTCAAACCATCCTACAATTTCCAGTTTCTAAGTTCAAATAATCAATCACCTGCAATATTGGAGCATGCTTTTGTTGTTAAGGTATTGCTTACAAAGGAAACTACACCATTTATTGGAATCACATATAAGATGGGATTGGGCAATGATATACAGAATGTAGATTTTTCTTATCAGGGAATAGGAACAAGAATGGGAGCAGAGTATCAGCTTACCCAATTGATAGGAACTTTTGCAAGTTATGAATATCAGTTTTCTGATAAAGAAAACGAGAGACCTGATACCAGGGCAAACAGGTGTGTATTGGGTGTTATGTTAAGTTATGGACCTAAAGGTTCTCTCAAAACTTATATAGGTTATGATTTTATCAACTTGTTTGAAACAAGTAATAATAGAACACCCATAGTATTTCGATTAGGAATTAATTAAATATATATATACATGAAACAACAAAAAATAAAACTTGCCATCTTACTATTGTTATTTAACAATGCAGTATTGCGTTCTCAGAATTTCCCTGCTAATTATGACGTATATAATGCAGGAAGTCCTGATGCCAGCATGTCGTCAAAAAATGTCGTATTTAATGTGAACCCCTCCACAGGTGTGCCAGCAATTAGCTATAATATATACAATATTGAGCAACATGGTTTTTCACTTCCGATTACAATCAGTTATAATGCCGTTGGGACTAGAGTAAATGAATCAGCCAGTCGCGTTGGTTTAGGATGGGGGCTAAATGCTGGGGGTAGTGTAACTCGTGTTGTTAGGGGAAATCCAGATTACGGCACGGCCAATGGAAGTGGATTTGCAAGTTATAGTGGTCCAAATTATTCACCATTATGGGTGCCAAGTCCTCCGGGAACCCCAAATGGACAAGGTCTTTTAAATCAAATTTTTACCGGCCAACTTGATGGAGAACCTGATGTTTTTTTATTTTCATTCGGACAAAGGGGTGGCAAGTTTTTTGTTCACCCTGCCGATAATAATGCATATACATTTCCTTACCAAGATTTGGCTATTACCCTTGGTCCATACTTAGGCGCACCGGATTGTTATCGAATTATTGACGAAGACGGTAATCAGTTTTACTTTTACGATATTGAAAAGAACACAATGAAAGGTGCGGGTGCCACTGAAGTACTATCTGCAGAGAAAAATGGAAGTTACTTTTTAAGCAAGATTATATTAACGGATGGTTCTTCTATTGATTTTGCATATTCTTATCACCAAATAAAAACTTTTCAAGGAAACAGAGACTCCAAAAAAGATAATTATGGTTTTCCCGGAGGTTGTTCAGGAAACTTAGAAAGGACTGAAATTCATTTGGTTTCTTATACCCCACTCTTAGAGAATATCACGTTTCAAACGGGTGCAATTACATTTGTTTATGATGATCAGAGCCGATTAGACCTGCCTGATGATTATAGATTAAAGGAGGTTTTACTTTCTGATAAAAAGGGGAATATCGTAAAAAAAACAGTTCTTGAACATGGTTATACTCCATTATACATGGGTGCCAACAACGTGCATATTGCTAATTATGGGCGACTTTTGCTCAAAAAAATATGGCAGACAGATCTTGCCGGAAATACACTGGTACCAACGGTTTTTGAGTATAATACAACTGCCTTCCCACCAGTTGGAACAACACAACAGGATTGGTGGGGATATTATAATGGAGAAGCTAATAGAGAAGAGTATTTGAGTTGGGGTACAAGTTTACTCCCTTTTGAAACGGCTCCTCAATACGGCACTGCCGTCCGTGGGGCCCATCGTTACTGTGATGCGGTTGCCACCCAAGCAGGAATATTAACCCAAATAAAATATTCAAACGGTTCAAGTGTTAGTTTTTCGTATGAAGGCAATAAGTATATTGACCCAATGGATGCTTTTAATCCTCTAAAGGATGGGCCGGGCTTGCGAATAAGAAAAATCACCAAAAATGATGGAATTGGTCATGTAAATTACACGTCATATAGGTATTTTAATTCAGCTGCAAATACCACTTCAAGTGGAGTGCTTTTAGATAAAATTAACTTTGCATCAATTTCTATTGGGCAATGTACAAACACAATTATCAGAAAATCAGAACCTTCATTTAATGTACCCTCCACTTTAGGAAACCCTGTTTGTTATACCCGTGTTGAGGAGTTAGAACACTCGGATCCTGTGAATATTGATGCAAGTAAAATTGGTTCGACAGTTTATGATTTTGAGGTGAAACCAACATTTGTTAATGGTTTTTGTGATATAAAGGAGCATTTAAATGGCATGCTTAAAAAAACGACAAGTCTCGATAAAAATGGACAAGTAGTGGGCTATTCTCTATACGAATACAATCCACCGACTACTATAAAAACAATACTGGGAATTGTTCCAATATTAGGCTCAATTGATAAAAATGCAGTAAATGTGTATGGGCGCAATTATTACTTTATCCATTCTTCATGGATGCCAATAGCTAAAATAACGAAAAGAGTTTATGATGTTAATTCTACCACCCATTATAAAGAAGAGATTACAACATTTTCTTATTTTGGAAATCATCATACGAAACCATCCGTTATTGAAGTAAATAGCAATGGGTCAATTAAAAAAACAATAATAAAAGGTCCTCGTGACTATAGTACAGTTTTGTTTAATGATGAGCAAAGCAAGGCTATTAAGTATATGAATGACCGCAATATCATCAACCCGGTTATTGAGACCATCAGTATAGAGAATGGGAAAGTAGTAGGAGGTGGTCTCAACTTGTATGAAATTGTCCCCTCCGGATATGAATTAAAAAAACAATATGCTCTTAAAAAAGTTTCACCATACCCGCAATCAACTCATTCCTATGCAGTAGTTAATAGTTTAGGTCTTTTTGAATTTGCGCCTACATACAAATTAGAGGAAGAAGTTATTGCATCTAATGATTTTGGAGTTGCTACACAAATTACCTCAAGAAATAA
>CALRRW020000271.1:0-3465 GCA_943370695.1 Comamonas sp. lk
AAATAACTTACGTTATTTTATTCAAAACCTCAATATGTCGGGCATTACGCTGGAAGTACATCCATACATTGCTGCATTCTTAAAACAAGGTTTTTTAAGTTCAACCCGCGTAAAGTGGTTGTTTAAATACCGCAAGTTTGTGAAAATAAAAACGGTTAACGCACTCCATTTCGGAGCCTACCGTTTTCTCAACGCAGCAGGAGAAGAAATTAAGGTGTAGTTTTACTACACCTTTTTTTATGCCTCGCCCAAAAGGTATAAATGGAAAAGGCCGATTAACATTGCTGCTAACCGGCCCCTGAATTTTATCCAATGAAAAAAGTATTTATTATGCTGTAACATTAATAAGAATGGTGCCAAAGTGATAAATACTCAAGTTTTATTTTTCTAATCACTAACAATCAGCTGTTTAAATATTTGTAAAAAGCCTCAAATATGGCTTTCGCCTAATTTTATGTACATCTGTACAATATTTTATATACACAATGGACATTACCCTCAAACAAGCCCAGGAATTGGTCGACAATTGGATTCAAACCAATGGTGTGCGCTACTTTAACGAACTTACCAATACTGCCATTTTAATGGAAGAAGTAGGAGAGGTGGCCAGAATCATGTCGAGAAAATACGGGGAGCAATCGTTTAAGGAATCCGATACCAAGGTGGATTTGGGCGATGAAATGGCGGATGTATTGTTTGTACTCATTTGCCTGGCCAATCAAACAGGAATTGATTTAACGGAGGCCCTTCAGAAAAACCTGGACAAGAAAACCAAGCGCGATAAGGACAGGCATCATGGAAATGAGAAGTTAAAATAACCTCAACCTGAATTCCTGCTTGCGCTGTTCCTTCCGCACAAATACCAATCCCATAAAAAACAAATCAATAGAAGCCGTTACGTTTGGTGTGGCTTTGAGTTGTTGCCAGGTTTCGGCCGACTCTGTTGATGCATACATGTTTTTGACCAGAACCATCGAGTCATTATGAGCGGAATTCAACTTTTGCTGAATGGTTTCTACTGTAATTTTTCCTTCTACACAAAAGATAAATGGTTTATCAGTTGGTAAACGATGAATATCTGTAGTGAAATAATGCTCAGGGAAATGAAGTTTGAGTTTTGCGGTAATCGCTTCGCAACGCTTGTTATAATACCCCCTGGCGGTAGGAGAGAAGTGTGGCAGTTTTAGATTGCTGTTTGTTTTAAAGCAATTATTGTATAGCCCAAAAACAAAAGGCGAGTGCAACACATCAATGAGTGTTGCACCCGCATAATGGTTTAGTAATTTACGAAAACGGTAGAGCACTAAGCTTTTTGTTCTTGTTTAGCTATTTGGCGAATCAACTTCACTTTTTCTTCAAGTTGTTTGATTTGTTTTTGCGCACCGGCAATTTTTTCTTTGATCTGATCAACCATTGGATTTTCACCTTTGCTTTTTGCAAAGAATCCTAAGTTATTATCCCAGGTATCAATATCGCTCTTCATGCCACGAATTTTATCCTGTAAAAAACGCTCTTCACGTTTTAATCGTTCGCCACCGTTAGGAGAGTTCAACAAGGCTTCAAAATGACCGCGGTCTTTAATGTCGCGCATGGCAGTGTGTGCTTGCTTAAACTTATTAAATACCTTATCGGTAAGCTCGTTGTATTTTTTGTTAACGGCTTCTTTGGCATTCATTGGCACAAACCCGGCTTGATTCCATTGCTCTTGCAACGCTTTCAAATCGTTGATAATGGTCGCACCATCTTCACGGTTCAACAATTCTTCCAATTGCACCAGCAATGCATTTTTGGTTTCCAGGTTTTTCTTTTGTTCTTCCACCTGTCCTGCAAAATGCAACGCTTTCTTTTCAAAGAAACTGTCACAAGCCGTTCTGAAACGTTTCCAGATTGCATCCGAAACTTTTTCGTGAACAGGTCCGATTGATTTCCATGCTTCCTGCATTTTTTTCAATTCGTCTGTTTGTTTGTTCCAGTCTATTGGATTAGCTGAAATAGTTTCGGCTTTTTCACACAAATCAGTTTTGATCTTTAAGTTATTGTTGCGCTCGGCATGCATTTTCTTAAAGAACTCATTTTTGTTATTGTAAAATTTATTACGGGCAGTTCTGAATTCTTCCCAAAGGCTTTCTTTAAACTTAATCGGAACCATCCCTATTTTTTTCCAGTCTTCCATCAACTGATTGGCAACATTGCTTTGCTCCAGCCAGTCTTTGATGCGCGCTGAGTGTGTATTGGAAAGCTCTAGAGCCTTGGTTAACAATTCTTTTTTAGCAGTTAGGTTTTCCTCACGTTTGCGTTCGTTTTCGGCCATTACAGCTTTAATCATTTCAAAAATACGATCGCATTCTGTTTTAAAACGGTTCCAGATATCATCGTTCGATTCTTTCGGAACCGGGCCAATACTTTTCCATTCTTCCTGGTATTTTTTAAGCAGGATAATTACTTTTTTGGTGCTTGGCTCCAACGCCAATTCAGATACTTTTTTGGTAAGTTCTATTTTTTGGTCTAAATTTTTACGTCTGTCTAAATCTTTCAGTTCATTAAACATCGAAAGGTTATCGTAAAAACTATGAATATATAAGTGATACGATTCCCAAAGTTTTTCTACATGTTCTTTCGGAATATTACGAATCAGTTTCCACTCGGTTTGTAACTCTTTAAGTTTGTTCAAACTGTCCTGGGTTTCTTCGCCTTCGGTAAGTGCTTTTATTTTTTCAAGCAACGATTCTTTTTTGCGCAGGTTGTCAAGCTTTTCAGCATCTTGTCTTGCACGTTCATCGGCTTTCTTTTGTTTTAATTCTTTGGATGCGGCATTAAACTGCTCACGGATTTTATCACCATTATTGTAGGTAAAATCATCTTTTACACCACCGTCTTCCATGTATTTGTCCAGGGCAGCATTATACTCCTCTTGCAACAAATGATCAATTACCGGTTTAATCGCTTTAATGTAACGCGTAGCTTCCAGTAAATCTTTTGTTTTTACGGCATCGGTAGCTGCTTCCAGCAATTGTTCTTTGCTAAATGACGAAAAGTTTGGCAACTCATCATCATCCGCAATGGTTTCCATTTCTTTTTCTTCATCTGTCAACTCAATCGTTTCAGCATGATCTTCGGTTACAATGGCAGCGGGTGTTTCGCTAGGCTCATTGGCAGGTGCAGCGCCAGTAGTTTCTGCAGTAACTTCATTTGTTACTTCTGTGTTCAACACTTCACTGTTTTCAGTTTCGTTGAGTGGCGTAGAATTCATTTGTTCGTTCATAAATTACACTTTTAAGTGTGTGTTAAAGTTTAGGTTTCTAATGCTTACAAAAATTAGCGGTCGCAATAAACGCTTTTTCACATAAACAAGGGTGCCAAAGGTAAGAAATTTTCGGTTTTATGTTTATTGTTTTCTGTCCCTTCCTTTTCGGAGTGTTTTCTGTTCTCAGTTTGCTGTTCAAGAGTTTGTATTATAGTTAATTA
>CALRRW020000272.1:0-3462 GCA_943370695.1 Comamonas sp. lk
TGCCGGTATTTGTTGATTATGCCGTGCCTCTGGCAATGATTATCTGTATTTTCGAAATCATCGTTGGGGTTGCATTATTACTAGGTGCATATACTAAACTTAACTCGTGGTTGCTGTTGTTGATGATTGTGTTTTTTACTTTGCTTACGGGTTATTCGGCCATTACAGGTAAGGTTACTGATTGCGGATGTTTTGGAGATGCCATCAAACTCAAACCAGTAGAATCTTTTGTTAAGGACCTGATATTACTTGCATTCATACTGGTTATTTTTATTGGTCAAACACATATCAAACCTCTATTTAACCGCGGTGTGCAAACCATTGCTTTGGGTATTTCCCTGTTGGTGACAACAGCCTTTACCTTATATACTTATATGTTCTTGCCTCGTATTGATTTTTTACCTTACAAAGTTGGTAACAATATCAAATCATTGATGACCTTCCCGGATGGTGCCGTGCGTGATAGTTTTGAAATGGTATTTATATATGAAAAAAATGGGGCACAGGTGGAGGTTGGAATGGACCAGCTTGCTACAATTGACGATACGTATAAGTTTATTGACAGAAAAGATAAATTGATTAGAGCCGGTTATAAGGTTCCTGTGTTTGATTTTAAATTGTACAACGAATCGAGTGTTGAATTTACCGATAGTTTGCTTGCTGATACAACAAATTATAAATTGATTATTGTTCAGAAAGATATTCGTGAAAGCAGAAAAGGAAGTGCAGAACAATTGAGCGCATTAACAACTCCGTTTGTTGAGGCAGGACATAAAGTTTGGGGGCTAACGGCAACGCCTCATGATTTGGTAGAGATATACCGTCACGAATACCAGTTGATGTATGAGTATTATATGATGGATGTAACACCTTTAAAATCTATTGTACGCAGCAATCCAGGTGTGGTATTAATGAAAGGAAATACGATTGTTAAAAAATGGTCGGGTTATGCCATTCCTTCTTATGAAACATTGCAGAAGTATATGAAGTAACATCATATCCAAAGAAAAGCTGGCATCAGCCATAAGCTTGGTCATAATATTAACCCAGTAATCCATTTCAATTGAGAATATATTTAATCGGTATGATGGGAGTTGGTAAAACAACACTAGGGAAAAAGCTGGCTAAACAGTTGCATTATTCTTATCTCGATTTGGATAAGGAAATAGAAAAGGCCGAAGGCAAATCCATTACTACAATTTTTGAGCAAAAGGGTGAGGACTATTTTCGGAAAATAGAACAGGTGGTTTTGCATCAAACTGCAGCCCGCAATCATCTGGTGATAGCAACTGGAGGGGGAACTGCCTGTTATTATAATAATATAGAGTGGATGAACGAACACGGTAAAACGGTATACCTCAAGGCGACTACAGCCTTCATATTAAGCAGGGTGGGGCCGTTTTCCGATAAGAGGCCATTGTTAAAAGGCAAATCTCAGGATGAATTGGCCATATTTATTGGTGATTTGTTGCAAAATCGGTCTCCTTATTATAATAAGGCGAGGTTGGTAGTAGATATGCCCGTAAAATCCGTGTCAGATATAGTAAAATCAATAACTTAGGCCATTTTTAACACAGCAGGTACTTGGGGTAAAACCCCGCTAAAGGGCGAAAGTGTTGACAATATGTGAAAATCTTCCTTTAAAAAAAGTTTGCAAAGGCAGTGGTACCGCTTGTTTTATTCGTATCAATCCCTAAGTTTGTTAGTGTAATAACCATTTAACTAATTAAATAATTTAACAATGAACAAATCAGATTTAATCGACAACATGGCTAATGCAGCCAAAATCACTAAAGTACAAGCAGCAGCTGCTTTGGATTCATTCATGTCATCTACTCAAGGTGCGTTGAAAAAGAACGACAAAGTTATTTTAGTTGGATTCGGTACTTTCTCTGTAACTAAACGTGCAGCTCGTAAAGGTCGTAACCCACAAACGGGTAAAGAAATTAACATCCCAGCAAAAAAAGTTGTGAAATTTAAAGCTGGTGCTAACTTACAAGCTAAAGTTAAGTAATTAACCTTATCACGTAAGTGAAACAAAAATCCCGCTCCCTAAAAGAGTGGGATTTTTTTATGCCCAAAATCAGATATATAAAATGCAGAGAAAGATCAAGGAAGGGATAGCTAAACATCGAGCAATAATGAGAAACAATTTTTTATGAGTAGACTATTAATAATTGCAGTTTGGGGAATGATGATGGTATGTTGTAACAATAATCACCATTATCGTATTAATTGTTGTGAGGATGTACCTTATACCGTTGACCACAATGGAATTTTGTATTTGACTGAAAGTGCAACCTATCAATCTCTTCAACTTCTTCGAGATACATTGAGATTGAAACAATACCTAACAAATAGTGAAATGAAAGAAGCTTTTGATAGCAGTATTGTTATAGAAGAACTTGATACCATTATTCATTTTGATTCCGAAATTGTTCCCTGGAGTGTATTGTTTGCAAATGATATTTTTACGGCAGAAATGGTTCTATTGATTGATAATACCGATACTAGGGGTTACTACTTTCAAATTAGAACGTATAATAAAGAAAGAAGTTTAATCTCTATTCAAGACTTTGCTACATGGGCAGACAAATTGAAAAAATACTGTTCGGGTGATTTCACCGGAAACGATATGACGTTTACAGTGACTTGTGGAAGTGAAATTGCTCAATATTGGTTTGACGAGAAGGGCAATATTATTAGTAAAAGGTAAATCGAGTATCTTAATTCAAATACACATTTACTTTTTTCTTTTCAATCGTTACAGAAACATGTTCCTGCAAGGTGGTTGATAATTGCATGCCGGTATAATCCGCCATTACAGGGAAGTCCTTGTGGTTTCTGTCCACCAATACTGCAATTTGAATGCGTTTAGCTTTTGCCCTGATAAAAGGAGTAAGTGCATATACCAAGGTTCGGCCGGTGTTTAATACATCATCCACTACAATCACGTTTCTGTCGGCAATTTTTGCACTTTCGTTTGATAGTTTAACGTTACTGCCTGTTGGGTTAACCTTATCAAGGGTAATATTTAGCAGTTCGATTTTGATATTTGAAATCGAAACCAATTCGTCATACAATAATTGAGCGATGTAAGTTCCCCGACCATCAATGCCGGCAATTACCAGGTTTTTTTCGTTAAAATGGTTTTCATATACCTGATAAGCAATGCGTTTGATGATTTGTTTGACTTGTAAATCGTTTAAAATTTGTACGTTAGGGCTGCTCATTTTTCCTTAATTTTGAACCAAATTTAACTCAACCCCAGTAATTTCAATGCCTTAGGGTGAATATTTTTTTGTGATAAAATATTTGGGACAAAGCAAAATTTGGTTATTTTTGCCCCTCGTTTTCGAGTAATACCCATTGGGGTTTCTTTTGAGCCCAAATGTATAAATTAAGGAAATGAGCTTTACGTATGGCAAAAACCATACACTTTAAAAAACAAAAAATATGAAA
>CALRRW020000273.1:0-3448 GCA_943370695.1 Comamonas sp. lk
CATTTAAACGGTTGGTGGCATTTTGTAAATCAAGCGACAGGGTGGAGGTTGTTTTGGCGTAATTTCTTTTGATACTCACCCGGATATCGATTCTGAAATAATCCGGATTTTTTACAGAGTTAGGCTTCGATTCCTGGTAAACTTCTCCCTGTTGGGCAATTGTTGCATTAACATCCAGCGGGGTGTAACGCATACCACCCACATAAATAAGTTTTGTATTCACCCCAATGATTTTGCGTTTGTGTTTTTCGGAAAGTTGCCACTCTTTACCGGCTGTAAATGTGGTGGCATAGTTTGCATTGAAACGTGTATCATACCATTGGTTGTTGGCTGCCCGGTATTTCGATTCGTACAATGAAACGGATAATAGATAGTAAAAATTCCTGCTCATAAACCGTTCAAGGGTAAACTCAAGTCCGTAATTTTTGCCTAAGCCGTTGTTCACCAACGGGTCGGTTGCAAATCCTTCCACTTCATTCAGCATGGAGAAGGTATTGTTGGAATTACGGCTTACAGGAACGTTATACAGGTATTGATAATAGGCTTCGGTTTTTAAATGGGTATGCTCATTTAAATTGATATCATGCGATAACACAAAATGATGAGCCTTGGTCATTTCTAATTGTTTGTTGATGAGCAAATTGCCTGTGGCTGTGGTTTGCGAAAAATAGGTGCCTAGCGGCTGAATTTGCCCATGCAACCCGTATCCGAACGAAATATTCTGTTTCACGGAAATATCGTATTTAATGGAAGCCCTTGGATCAATAGAGTATGTATTGTTGAGGTTGAGCAATAAAAAGTGTGCACCAATATTGGTGGTAATTTTAGTGTTTACCTTGTGTTGCCATTGCGAATACAATTGAACAGTTGATGTATTGCCCGTATTGCTCAAGTATGTTTCTACCCTGCTCAATGAATCGATAAAGGCGCGTTTTGATAAATCGTAATGTAATCCGCTTAGGGTGAAACCTGAACGCAAACTATTTTTGGCATTAAACTTATGGGTAAGCGTTGACGACAAGGCAATGCGGCTTTGAACAAACGACTGTTCATATTCGCGGTACGACTGGTAATTGCTGGAGTATTTATCCTGTTCGTAACTGTTTTGGGTCCCCGATGTAAGTAGTGTGGTTTTAAGGTATGTTTTATTGCTAAGCAATTTAAGGTTGTTGATACCAATAGCTCCCGTGTTGGCAATATAGTCTGTATTATACCGTTTGAATGACTCTTCTTTCCAAATAGCAGAGTCTTTTTCACCTGTTGTAACCTGTGAACTTAATCCGCCAAAACCGAATACTCCAAATGTGCCCATTTTGCGGGTAGGTAATGAAACATTAAAAGATAAATCCTGAAAAAGGGTTACCCCGTCACCAATATTTACTCCGGCTAAACTTAACATGGAAAGGGTGGAGTAGCGGTAATTAATTAAATAGGAGCCGTCATATCCTTTTTTGATGGGTCCTTCTGAAGCAATATCCAAACCTAATACTCCTAATTGTATAGTATGTTCTCTTTTTTGGTTGTTTCCTTTGCGCAGTTTCAAATCAAACACACCTCCTACTGCATTGCCATATTCAGATGCGAAAGCCCCCGTCATAAAATCGGAATTTCCCAAGAGTTGTGCGCTTAAAATGGAGACTCCACCACCAGATGTTCCCACATTGGAAAAATGGTTTGGGTTAGGAATATCTACACCTTCCATGCGCCACAATAAACCATTGGGAGAATTTCCCCTTACGGAAATAATATTGCTGCCATCATTTCCCGAAACCACACCAGCAAAGGATGTGGCCATACGTGCAGGGTCATTTATAGCAGCAGCAAATTTTTGTGTTTCCTCTACCGAAAATGTGCGTGTACTCACGGTCGACATTTCATTCAAGGGTTTGTGTTTTTCTACTTTGGCAGTAATCACAACTTCTTTTGTTTGTGTAATATTTTCTTCGAGCTGAACGGAGAGTACAACCTCTTTTCCTGCATTAAGGGTTATGTTGGGAATAACTGATTCTTTGTAACCCATGTATGTTACTTTGATACTTTGTCTTCCAATAGGAATATGAGTGAGTACAAATTTTCCATTGATATCGGAGGTTGTTCCTTTTACAGGTGTTGAATTCAAAAGTGTAATCACAGCACCGGGTAATGGACTCTGTGAAACTTTATCGATAACGGTACCCCTGATGGTTTGGGTTATCTCCTGGGCACTGGCAGTGCAAACAATAAAGAACAAAAATAAAGAGCGGATAAAAAGGTGCATTAATCGAATAAAAGTGTGGAGTAGTGTTGTCATGTTTTAGTGTTTAGGTGTTTTATAAGTATGACAATTGAAAAAAGAAAAACCCCTACTAGAGGGGTTTAAAATGTTCGTTTTTTTCTATTAGAATGAAAAAACAATACTTGCTTTTGCTCCAATCCAAAAACTATTCTGAGCATCAATCCGGTTTTTGTAAAAGCTGTACTCGGGCTGATATGCTTTTTGTGAAATATCTGTTTTGGCAGCGTTGTCGGTGTCGAGATAACTCCACGTAAAGGTTGGTCCGGCTTTAACGGCAACAGGGCCAAACGAATATCCCAGAGAAGTACTGAACTGCGTGAAGTATTGCGGATTTTTTTCAATGCTGCTCATAGCTGTAATTTCCGGATTAAAGAAAAAATGGCGTGAAGCATAAAGCATACTTCCTAATCCCACGTTCCAGGCAAATTCATTTTTGAAATTGGGATTATATGAAATTCCAAAAGAGGTATACAATGGTTTTACCCCGATTTTAACAGCAACATTATAGTAGTATAATTCATTAGCGCTAAGCTCTAATGCATAGTATCCGCCTTTGCGCACAATGGATAAAAAACCAACCGGCATACCCGATGAAAACGAATCGGCAATATTGATAAATCCTACTTGAGTACCTTTGATTGTTTTGCCAACGTTTACATAACCAACCTGCGCTCCCGATACTTTTTTGCAGGCAACATTAACGAAGGCTACTTGTGCCCCATCCAAATCTTTGGTTGTTGTATTTACAAATCCAATCTGACCGCCTGTTGCATTTCCTCCGGCCACATTTACAAATCCGATTTGTGCACCTTCCATGTTTTTTCCTGATGCATTCACATACCCAATTTGCATGCCTTTGGTTTCTTTTGCACTGGCGTTAATTGTTCCTATTTGCACGGCACCATTGCAGTTCTGCGCCAAATTAATAAATCCGATTTGCGCGCCCTGTTGTTGTTTGCCAGTAATATTGAGGTAAGAAATTTGTGCTCCCGAAAAGGAATCTTTGGTAACATTGACCAATCCCAATTGGGCACCGTTTCCGCTTCCGCCAACAATATTTGTTAGTCCCATCTGAAAACCTGTAATATTTTGTTTGGTGAAATTACTTACTCCTATTTGAGTTCCTTTTTGATTTCCGTCTACCATGTTTACTACACCCAAAACCGGGTAGGT
>CALRRW020000274.1:0-3421 GCA_943370695.1 Comamonas sp. lk
AACTTTCACATTCATAGGGAGGGATGATTAAAGCGAAATGCCAACCATTCAACATTGCGCGCATTTTAACATGGTAGGAAAGAATCTACACTCTATTTGAACCCAACCCAACTCCAAGTGTACCAACAAACAACTAAAGAATAACACCCGCAATTTGGTTAATACCGCTGAGCATATATATTTGCTAACCTTTAAAACTACGAACATACATAAGAATGAGCCGTTTCAATTTAATTAATAGCGTATTGGGTTGGATAACCTTCGTTATTGCACTTACAACTTATACCTTAACTCTTGAGCCTACAGTTAGCTTTTGGGATTGCGGTGAATTTATCTCAGCTTCCTTCAGGTTACAAATTTGCCATCCTCCGGGAGCTCCTTTGTTTTTGATGATTGGCCGATTGTTTTCATTAATGGCCGGTTCGGACGTAACCCAGGTTGCCTTTTGGGTAAACATGGTTTCGGGTGTAACCAGTGCATTGTGTGTGATGTTCTACTTTTGGACAATTACCCATTTAGCAAAAAAAATACTTGTAAAATCAGGTGAGGCCGATACGCAGCAGATTGTTGCCATTATGGTGAGTGGTTTGGTAGGCGCATTGGCACTTACCTGGAGTGATACATTTTGGTTCTCGGCTGTTGAGGCAGAGGTTTACGCATCATCATCATTCTTTACTGCACTTACCTTTTGGTGTATTTTGAAATGGGAAAATGTAGCCAACGAAAAACATGCCGACCGCTGGATTATTTTAATTGCATACTTTATTGGTTTGGCTATTGGCGTCCATTTATTGAATTTGTTGGTTATTCCGGCTATTGTATATGTATACTACTTTAAAAAATACACGTTTACCCAAATCGGCTTTATCAAAGCAACAGGTGTAGCGTTATTGGCTATTGCCATTGTTCAGTTTATGATGATTCCGGGTATTCCATGGATGATGACCCGTTTTGACTTATTGTTTGTAAACAGCTTTGGAATGGCCCTTAATACAGGTAGCTATTTCACCATGATTTTTATAGCTGGTATTCTTGCTTTCGGGTTATTCTGGTCAGCCAAAAACAACAAAGTGTGGTTGAATACAGCAATCCTGAGTGCTGCTTTTATCATTATCGGTTATTCTTCTTATGCCATGATTTTGATTCGTTCGTCAGCCAATCCGGTGATTGATATGAACAATCCTGAGCAACCGTTTTCGCTTTCATCTTATATCAACCGTGAACAGTATGGTGATAATCCTTTGGTATACGGACAATATTTTTATGCCAAAGTAATTGACTATAAAAAAGGAGCCATGCAATACCGCGTTGCCGATGGAAAATACGAAGAAATTGGCCCATCGATTAAACGCATTTATGATCCGAAAGACTGTACCATTTTGCCACGTATGTGGGCTGATAGGCCAGATTATATTCAATCATACCGTCAGTGGGAAAAAATTCCGGAAGGCAAAAAGGCAACATTTGGTAAAAACATGCACTTTATGTGGGATTACCAATTGGGCTTTATGTACTGGAGGTATTTCTTTTGGAACTTTGTGGGACGCCAAAACGATGATCAGGGTTTTGGAGATGCTACGCGCGGAAATGCAATAACAGGAATTTCCTTTTTGGATGAAATGCGTTTAGGTCCGCAAACAGATTTGCCGGCCAGTATGGAAAACAAAGCTCACAATGTGTATTTTGCATTGCCTTTATTGCTGGGAATATTGGGATTAATTTACCACTTCCGCAAAGCCAAGGAAGATGCCATTGTTATTTTAACGCTATTCTTATTTACAGGGGCATTTATCGTATTGTATCTTAATTTCCCTGCACACCAGCCGCGCGAACGTGATTATGCATACGTAGGCTCTTTCCAAACATTCATGATATGGATTGGTTTGGGCGTGCTGGCTATTATTGATTTTTTAACGAAAAAGCTAGGAAAAGTAACAGCCACCGGAATTGCTTCAGTTGCCGCATTGGGTGTTCCGGTATTAATGGTTTCGCAAAACTGGGATGACCATAACCGTTCGAACAGAACAACAGCAGTTGATTTTGCAACCAATTATTTAGAGTCGTGCCCTAAAAATGCGATACTCTTTACAAACGGTGATAATGATACCTATCCGTTATGGTATGCGCAAAATGTGGAAGGTATTCGCAGTGATGTGCGCGTTATTAATTTGAGTTTGTTAAATACCGATTGGTATGCAGACGGATTAAAGCGCCAGGCATACGAAAGTGCACCGGTTCCGTTTAGCATGACTCCTGATAAGTACAAACAAGGTGTTAGGGATTATGTGATGTATTATAATAATCCTGCAGTTGAGAAAAACTACGGAATTAACCAAACCGATTTTTATCCGTTAAAAAACATCATCGCATTTGTGAATGATGATAAAGATCCAATGGCTAAACTTTCATCTCAGGGAGGAGAACAATACAGCTATTATCCAACAAAAAAATTCTATGTAAAAGTAGACAAAGAACAAGTGTTAAGAGCAGGTGCGGTGCGTCCGGAGGATGCTCAGTTTATTGTTGACTCCATTAAATTTGAGGTAAGCAATGGCAACCTGATGAAAGCCGATTTGATTACCCTCGATATTGTGGCTTCAACCGATTGGACACGTCCGATTTGTTTCGCCATTACAACCGGTAGCGATGTATACTTAAACATGCAAAACCATTTCCAGATTAACGGATTAGTGTATCAGCTGGTTCCGATTTTGAATACACAGGCAAATGATGGTACCATGGGTCGCATCAATACCGAGATTCTTTACGATAACGTAATGAATAAATTTAAATGGGGCGGAATGGATAAACCAGGCGTTTATTTAGATGAAACCATTTTGCGCCAAACCAAAAACCTGAGAAACTTATTTTACCGTTTGGCCAATAAATTGGTGGAAGATGGTGATACTGCAAGAGCTAAAAAAGTATTGGACAAATGTTTTGAGGTAATGCCTAAAGAAAATGTTCCTTACGATGTATTTGTGGTAAGGTTGGCAGAAGCCGCTTATGCAGCAGGTGATATAACAAGAGGTAACCAATTGGTGAAAGAGGTTGCGGATATGTATGCCGACAGGTATACTTACTTTAGCAGATTTAAAGCAGCGGGCAAAGCAGCACAGGTAAAATCAGAGATTGACGAAGCCGGCCAGATTATGGGTTACTGTATGCAAGTTGCCGAGTTCCATAAACAAGATGCTTTGGCTAAAGAAATAAGGGCTAAAATGGACGCTTTCCAGATTCAAATGCAATAAAAAGCAAGTTGATAAAAGATTAAAAAGGCTCGTAGCAAAAATGCTGCGAGCCTTTTTTGTATGTTTGCGCCATGAAATACGAAGAACGCGACAGAAGACCCAAAGAAATACCGAACCTGATATTCGGTATCCATGCTGTATTGGAGGCATTGGATTCGGGGAAAGAGATC
>CALRRW020000275.1:0-3405 GCA_943370695.1 Comamonas sp. lk
GTGCGCGTGTATGATTTTGACTGGTGCAAATCGCAAATAGAATTGTTGTTAAGCCTTTATTCAAGCCAGAACAACGAGCATATTGTTTCCAAAATGAAAGAAATTGTACCTGAGTTTATCAGTCAAAATTCTGTGTTTGAAGAACTTGATTACAAACAACGAAACAATATTGAAAGTGTAAACAAACACTCTTACCTCAACTAAAAAAATCACCCGTTTTCACTTCACTGTTCGGCTGGTTTTATTTAGACACACTCTAAATAACATTTTTTTACACAGCCATTACTGAATTCAAGTTTTGTCAATATATTTGCGCACCCAACGTGGGTTTGACGTGTTGTGTAACACGTCCGGCAACGTTGATTTAACACTAAAGAAATCAGCATTTTAAGATGAGATTATTAAAAATTACCTCACTGTTTCTTCTCTTTGCATTCACCACGCGTTTCGCTATTGCAGACGTTGCCGAAGGTGAAAAGCTATTTTCAGCTAACTGTACTTCTTGTCACGCTCTCAACGAAAAAGTTGTAGGGCCTGCTTTGAAAGACGTTCACAAACGCAGAGAAGCTGCTTGGTTAACCAAGTGGATCAAAAATTCGCAAGCATTAGTAAAATCGGGTGACGCCACTGCCGTTGCATTGTACAAAGAAAACAATGAATCGGTGATGACTTCGTTTGAAAACTTAAGCGATGCACAAATCAACTCTATTGTTGAGTACATTAAAGTTGAAAGCGAAAAGCCAGCTCCGGCACCTGTAGTAGATGTAGCAGGCGGAGGCACAGCAGGAGCACAGGATGGTTTTTACAACTCAACCACGTTCTGGGGATTAACGGTTATTGCCATTATCCTCTTTGTGATTGTGTTTATCTTGTTCAGCATCCGCAAGGTTGTTGATGCATTATATGCAAGCAAATTCCCTGAGGCAGCTGCTGACGAAGCAGAACAAAGAATCTCTTGGAAAGAAAGACCGGCTTCATTCCGTTACAAACTATTCAAAAAACATCCGGTTGTGGGTGTAATGGTTGTAGGTATTGCCTTCACCTTAGTGTTTGGTTTACTAGGATTTGATTACGGTAATAAAAAAGTAGGTGTACAACAAGGTTACGCTCCTACCCAACCAATCAACTACTCGCACGAGTTGCACGCAGGTAAATACAAAATCAATTGTTTGTATTGCCATAGTGGTGCCGATAAGAGCAAACAAGCTACCATTCCTTCGCCAAGCACTTGTATGAACTGCCATATGCACGTTACTGCAAGCAAAAACTATGACGGAAAAGTATCTCCTGAAATTCAAAAAATTTACAACGCAGTTGGATGGGATGCTGATAAAAAAGCTTACGACCCAACCAAACCACAAACACCAATCAAATGGGTGCGTATTCACAACTTACCTGACTTTGCTTATTTCAACCACTCACAACACGTAAAAATTGGTAAGGTTGAATGCCAGGCTTGTCACGGACCGATTGAAACAATGAAAGTGGTAGCACAACAATCGAGCTTGCAAATGGGATGGTGTATTAACTGTCACCGTGAAGCAAAAGTAGATGTGGCTAATAACGACTACTACGAAAAATTACATGCTGATTTAAAAGCTCAGGGTAAATCATATGCTACTGTAGCAAATATTGGTGGACTTGAGTGTGGTAAATGCCACTATTAATTTTTGATTTTAGATTTTTGATTTCGGATTTGAAACACAAGATTTAGAATTTATTTAAACAGAAGAAAATAGTATCCATGGAAAATAAAAATACATACTGGAAAGGTTTAGAGGAGTTAAACAACGATCCTAAGTTTGCAGCAAACAAACGCAACGAATTTGCTGAAGGTATTCCATTAGAAGAAGTATTGACTGAACAAGATGGTGAATTAACCTCTAACAGACGCGATTTCTTAAAATATTTCGGTTTCAGTATTTCTGCTGTAGCCCTTGCAGCTTGTAATAAAGCTCCGGTAAAAAATGTAATTCCTTACATTGTAAAACCTGAAAACATTACACCGGGTGTTCCCAACTTTTATGCAACCACTACCGATACCGGTGTGAGCATTTTGGTGAAAACACGCGAAGGCCGCCCTATTAAAATTGAAGGCAATACACAATCACCTATTTATAAAGGTGGTGTGGGTGCAATGGAGCACGCTTCATTATTGGGATTGTATGACAACGAGCGTTTGAAAGGCCCTCAGGCTGAAGGAAAAGAAACTGACTGGAACACCGTTGATGGTACTATCAAATCGGGATTAGCTGCTGCTAAAAATATCCGTTTGGTTACAGGGACTGTTAGCAGTCCATCAGCCAAACGTGCCATTGCAGAATTTATCGCTAAATACCCTGGTACTAAACAAGTGGTTTACGAACCGGTTTCGTATTCGGCTATTATTGATGTAAACAAAGCAATGTTTGGTAAAGCAGTAGTTCCTAGCTACCGTTTTGATAATGCAAAAGTAATTGTAAGTATTGGTGCTGACTTTTTGGGTGGATGGATTTCACCTGTTGAATTCAGCAAACAATGGATTAAAGGAAGAAAACCAACTCCTGAAAATCCAACAATGAGTCGTCACATTCAATTTGAATCAACCTTATCAATTACAGGTTCATGTGCGGATGTTCGTTTCCCAATCAAACCTTCTGCCGAAGGCGTAATACTGGTAAGCTTGTACAACCAACTGGCAAAACTTGCCGGAGTGGCTCCGTTATCAACCTTGCAAAATATTGAGTTGCCTTTAAACTCAGTAGAAATTACCGCTAAAGAATTATTTGCTGCCAAAGGAGCTTCACTTGTTGTATCGGGTTCAAACTCGGTAGACAACCAGGCTTTGGTAACTGCTATCAATAGCCTCCTTGGCAATATTGGTAAAACAGTTGATTTGGATAATTACACAAACGTAAAAACAGGTAACGATTATAGTTTCGAGGCATTTGTTTCAGAAATGAACAATGGTTCGGTAGATGCAGTTGTGTTTATGGGAACAAATCCTGTATACAGCTACTACAATGCAAAACGTTTTACCGATGGTTTGAAAAAAGTAGGATTAACGGTTTCTACCAGTTCAAGCGTTGATGAAACCAGTGCAATGTGTAAGTTTCACGCTCCTGAAAATCATTATTTGGAATCGTGGGGTGATGCTGAACCTAAAGCAGGATATTATGCTTTGATGCAACCAACTATTTCTCCGGTATTTAATACACGTACGGCTGCCGAAAGCTTATTGAGCTGGGCAGGTAATACAACCGACTATTATACTTATGTAAAAGCTACATGGAGTGCAATGGGTGTAAACGAAGCTACCTGGAACAAATCATTGCATGATGGATTTATGTATGCTGGCGAAAAAACAGCTCAGTCATACAATCCTGCAAGTTTGCCAACAGCTGCTGTAGGATTGGTATACCAAAC
>CALRRW020000276.1:0-3390 GCA_943370695.1 Comamonas sp. lk
GTTTCTTCAATGCTGGTGGTGGTGTCTTTATCGCCCACTCCCAATAATACTTCACATGTTATTTTTTCAAAATCATCTTTGGTAAGGATAAATTCTTTGCCAAGCTGTTCCATCATATCGGCTGTTCCTTTCAGCACCTGTTTCCAAAAGTTCAGTCCGTGTTGCAGCATGAGTTTATCGGCAAACGAAGGAACCTTTTCCAGCATCTTATCGGCATTGAGCATGGCAATTTCTTTTTGTGTGCTCAGAGGGTCCCAGTTAAATTTTAAATTGAGCGTGGCAATTCTGGCAACCCTATCGGGATGCAGTTTTGCAAAATACAATGCGGCATAGCCGCCCATGCTGTAACCAAATATATTGAGCTTATCTATTTTTTGCTCATCGGCATACCGCAAAATATCGGCAGCAAATACATTAAAATTATACCCGTTTACCGGCAACGAAAAACCACCGTGCCCCGAAAAATTAATGGCTTCGGCCGCAAAACCTTTTTGCTGAAGGATGGGGCTGATGGTATCAAATTGAACCTTTGAGCCTATGGCCCCGTGCAGTAATAAGAGTTGTGTCATGGTGTAAAAAAAAGGTACGTACGAAGGTATTGAATTATATGGATTGGAAAAGTTATTCGGTTTCCACCTGGCTCAACCATTGCCTTATGACTTGCTGCAGTTGTGTGCCTTTGGTTTGAATGTCGGCACCGTGTTGAAACGTGACCATGCGCCTGCCATCGGCATACGTTCCTTCGAGTATACCGGTTGCATCAGGTATGGTGGCTCCCGTTGGGAAAATGAGCAGCACATTGTTCTTGCGAAGGTTCATCACCACAATATCCCGTTTGTATTCTTTGGCATTAAATGCTTTCATGGGTCCCGTGTAAAAAAAGCTCGGGGCGTTCCATTTAATTTGTTCGCCAATCATCGGGTCGGTATCCGTTATCAGTTTACGCACCGCTTCTACCAGTTTGGCAAACTCAGGTTCAAGTTTACTGATGAAAGTTGTTACACTTTGGGAATCGTTTATGTCTTTTGCCATTGTTAATTATTGGTTTGAGGTTAATTATACTTTTTCATAATCGATACCCATGAGCATATGGGCTAAAATCGGTTCACATTTTTCGCGGCAACAAGGGTAATAATGTTTGTGTTTCCAAAAAGCCGACTTGGGCGATTGTCCCCACCAAAACTCAGCAAGGGCAAGTGGTTTGAGCTGATGTGTAAAAGCGTATTGCAGCAATTTAGGAGTGGCACATTCGCCCGCTCCGCTGGGTGGATTTTTGTAGGCACTTTTCGGAAACAGTTCACTTACATTTTTTTGTTCGCCTGCTTGGTTTGCAAAAAAGTAGTGGTCAAACAATTGTTGTTGGAGGTCCGCTGAGTATTTTTTGCGCGCAGTTTTGATCCGGGTCGTTTGTGCAATGGAGTGGTTGTCTTTTTGGTCCTTGAGTTGCTTGATTGTTGCTCCCATAAGTGCCAGTTGCTGCATGCCGCGTTGCAAAAAATCGTCCTCCACCAAACTGTCAAAAACGGGCGGGACAAATTTTGCGTGGTGGTTTCCCCCGGCTAGTTTTCCGGAAAATGCCGATATGTATCCTATTTCCAATTGGGGTGTTTGTACCACCAGTACGCCAAACATTTTTCCAATCACGGGTCCTGTTTCTGTATCCGTTAAACCAAAGTTGTGTTTCCATTCCTGTTGTGTTTCAATATAGTGCTGCAACTGTTGAGCAGCCAATAAACAAAGCGGATGCGGACGGTTGTTCAGTAACAGCGTGAACCGTTCGGGTGGAGGAATATCCGTAACCAAAGGTGTGAAAAAAGGAAAGGACAAAAGGGATGGAATCATGTGCTGGCAATCAATTGCGATTCGGATGGTTGTTCGTAAAACTCAATGGGTAATGCATCCGGATCGGCTATAAAGGTAAAACGTTTGCCGGTAATCTCATCTACCCGGATGGGTTCGGAAACAATATGGTGCCGGGTGAGGTGTGCAATGGTATTATCCAGGTTTGCAACGGCAAATGCCAGGTGCCGCAATCCTGTTGCTTCGGGCCGCGATACCCTTTTGGGTGGATCGGGAAATGAAAACAACTCAATGATGTATTGACTGTTCAGCGATAGATCCAACTTGTACGAATCCCTTTCGGCACGGTAAGTTTCTTTGATGATATCGAGTCCTAATAGGGTGGTGTAAAAATGTTTCGACACTTCGTAGTTGGAACAAATAATGGCGATATGGTGTATACCGGATAACAGGCTCATGGTAACAAGGGTTAAAGGGTGGGTGTGTATTTTCGGACAAGCCGTTTGGGTGCAACGGCACAGTAAGCTGTTGTTAAAATATCGCGCACAAATTCTTTTTTCACCTTGGCCAGTTCAACAATTGTCCAACCCTGTTTGCCCCATTTATTGGGAACAGGATACACAATTAAGGCATCAAATGCGCAATAAACAGACTGGTCCAGTTCAGGTAATTTTACCACCAGTTTTTTGCCGGCTTCATCCAGTGTGGCAAATATTTTTTGCTGCACCTTAAAGGCAGTTTTTTCAAAGTGTGGAGCTTCTATTGCTTCATCAAATTGCAAGGCAAGTGTGCGGAGTGTTTGAATGGATACCATTGTTTGTTGGGTGCTACTTTGTGAAAAAGCGAAGGCAATTTAGAAAAGATAAGTGGCTAAAAATACATAAGTTTGGAATATGTATGTTTTAGCAGCAATAGCCCTTCTGATGGTATGGCTTTTAATTAGAAAAATAGCCAGGGGACAAACGAAATGGGTTGAGCCCAACATGGAATTTCCCATAACGTGGCGAAAATTCCTGCTTGAAAATGTGGTGTTTTACAACGCATTGGATGCAACCGAAAGAACCCGGTTTGAATTCAGGGTGCAGGAGTTTATGCTCAATTGCCGCATCACCGGAATTGGCGTTTCCATTGATGATACCGATAGATTGCTGGTGGCAGCAAGTGCCATCATTCCCATTTTTGCTTTTCCCGAATGGCGCTACTGGAATGTATTTGAAGTGCTCATATACCCTAAAAATTTTAACGAAGCGTTTGCTTTTGAAGGAACGGATAAAAATATCATGGGCATGGTAGGAACGGGTTATATGGATGGTAAAATGATTTTATCCAAAGAGGCCCTGCACCATGGCTTTCAAAACGAATCGGATAAAAAAAATACCGCCATTCATGAGTTTGTTCACCTCATTGATAAAATGGACAATACAATTGATGGTATACCACAGGTGTTGCTGGAAAAACAATATGTGATTCCCTGGATGGAACTGATGAAACGCGAAACGGAAAAGATGCTGAACAATGAATCGGATATCAATTTGTATGGTGCCACTAACAGCCAGGAATTTTTAGCCGTAACCAGCGAATACTTTTTTG
>CALRRW020000277.1:0-3383 GCA_943370695.1 Comamonas sp. lk
GAAAGTTCAGTATTTATGCAAAAGGTAAACTGGGCAAATTGGATTATCGTTTGATTGTAACAGACCCAATGCTGGTGGATGCCGGGATCACAACTGTTAAACCCATTAATGTTAACTCAGATTTCGCCTATACTCCACCAAAATTACAAACTGCTGGTTATGTAAATTACCAATTTCTGGAGGAAGAAAGCAACTTATTACCGGGTGGTGTAGGTACTTATTTAGGTAAAAAAAATCTGTTGAATATTGGTGCGGGATTCCAGTATCAACCGGATGCTGTTTGGCACTATGGGGATGCTGTGGCAAAGGATACCATATTTGAAAAAATGTTGAATGTGTGTGTGGATGTGTTTTATGATCATAAAATAGGAACAAAGGGGGCGGGTCTTACCGCATATGGTGCGGTATCACATACCGACTATGGAAAAAATTATATTCGCAACAATGGTGCAATGAATCCTGCAGCAGGTGGCACTTCTTTAAGTGGAGGAGGAAACGCTTATGCAATGTATGGAACCGGAAGTACCGTATTTGTACAGGCAGGTTATTTACTGCCTCAACGCTTGCTTGGTGAAAAAGGCGGTCAGATACAACCTTATGGTGAAGTAACAGCTTCGCAATACGACAGGTTAAAGGATAATGTGATTCTATGGGGAACAGGTTTGAACTGGTACTTAGATGGACAAAAATCAAAACTCACTTTGGGTTACCAGAACCGACCGGTGTTTGACAAAACAAGTTTATTGCAAACCGAACGAAGAGGAATGGTTGTGCTGCAATTTCAAATTGCAATTTAGTGTTAAAAATCCCGGGAAATCCTTCACCGGGATTTTTTTCAGGAGCATTACAGATAACTATCTGCAAGATGTTCGTTGGTTTATTATATTTGTTTTGCATCACTTAATACACCAAACACCAAAGTGCCAAACAATATCCGCATATTATTAGTAGAAGATGATCCTAAATTAGGAAAAACTGTCCAGGAAGAATTAGTCTCCAATGGTTTTGAAACTGATTTGGCTTTTGATGGAAAAGTGGCCGAAACGCTTTTTAACAGTAATGAATACGGCTTAGTTTTACTGGATATAAACTTACCTTATAAAAATGGTTGGGAACTTTGTAAGCAGTTTCGTTCGGCAAACAGGAATATACCCATTATCATGCTCACAGCGCTTGGTGAAATCCAGGATAAGATGGATGCCTTTAATGCGGGGGCCGATGATTATATGGTAAAACCTTTTCACCTGAATGAATTATTGGCGCGTGTTAAAGTTTTTATTAAACGTATGCAAAAGGATGAACGTGCTGATGATGTAATGACAGTAGCGGATTTGAGCATTAATATTTCGGAAAAAAAAGTGTGGCGTGACAGTAAAGAAATACCACTCACTGTGAAAGAATTTTTATTACTTGAACTGCTTATGCGCAATGGGGGAAGAGTGGTTTCGAAAGCAGAAATTGCCGAAAAGGTATGGAACATTAATTTTGATACCGGTACCAATACCATTGAAGTTTATATTAATTTTTTACGCAACAAAATTGATAAGTCATTTTCTAAAACACTCATTCATACCAAACCAGGATTTGGTTATTACATCAAGGAAGAATGAACTTTAAAATTCGATCAGCGGTTCTGTTTACAGCGCTTGTAGCCATTATTTTGCTTGCAAGTTATATTGTCATTTATCTCCAGTCTGCCGATTTTACCAAAGACGAATTTTACCTGCGCCTGGAACAAAAAGCCATCAGTACATACAAACTGTTTATTGAGAAAAGAGACATTGTTGTAGACATTGAGGGTGATTTGGATGCTGTAAATGATATTACAGATGAAAGATTATTGATATTCAACCAAGAGCATAAGCTGATGTTTAGCAGCATTAATGATAACCATATTTCTTTCTCAACCGAATTACTCAACAGAATAGAACAAGAAAAAGTAGTTAAGTATACACACCAAGATGAAGAAGTAGTGGGTTTGTATGTAACCTATAAAGGCAAACCGGGATTGGTAATGGTATCGGCAAACGATTTATTCGGGAAAACAAAACTCAAAAACTTATTGTACACCTTGTTATTTTCATACTTCTCGGCATTAATGATTACAGCAATTCTTTCTTATTTTTATGTGAAACAATCGTTTGCGCCTATTGATGTATTAAACAAACAAATAAGCCGTATTAGCCAAAACAGGCTGAACGAAAGGGTTCCGGTAGGCAAAGGACAGGATGAACTAAACCAACTGGCTTCCAATTTTAACAATATGCTTAATCGGATTGAATCAGCCTTTACGATGCAGCGCAGCTTCATTCAACATGCCTCACATGAGTTGCGCACACCGCTAACCAATCTCATTACTACATCAGAAGCTGCTTTAAATAAACAATTAACCACTGAAGAATACCGCACGCTCATCGAATCGTTAAATGAAGAACACCAAAATCTGGTTGATTTAACCAATGCTTTATTAATGCTATCGAAATATGAAAACGAGAGCAAAGAAATCGGATTTACAAAACTGAGAGGAGATGAATTATTATTTGGCACACTGGAGACGGTGCAAAACATGTATCCCAACCATGTTTTTCATTTTAAATTCAACCAATCACCTCAATCTGAAAATGAGTTAACCCTATTCGGAAATGCTACATTACTGGAAATAGCACTTGGAAATTTGTTGCGAAACGCTTGTAAATATTCAACATCAGCGGAAATTGACATTCATTTAACAAGTGGTAATAATATGGTTGTGTTCGATATTAAAAATACAGGACCTACACTGGAGAATGCCGAAATTGAAATGATGAAACAACCTTTTTTCAGAGGAAATAATGTTGGTGCGCAAAAAGGGTTCGGACTCGGACTTTCAATTGTAAACAGAATTCTCGAATTGCATAAAGGAACGCTGACGTATCAAAAAACAGATTCGGTTAATACATTTACCATTACCATTCCTCAAAACAATATTTAAGCTAATTTTAAGGTTCATTTTAATCTTCTCTTAAGCTTACGGTTCCAACTTGCGCAGTGAAATATCACTTATGCGTTCACTTATTCTTTTAACCTTTCTCTTGCTCTTAACCTGCCGGGTTGGTGCACAGCAGCACGACACCTTGGTAATTAGCCTGCAACAAACCGACAGTGTATTTTTAAGCAATAGTTTACCCTTGCTTGCTGCAAAGTATAAACTGGATGGAGTGCGCTCGCTTGAGCAACAGGCTCGATTGTGGGACAACCCAACAGTCAATACCGAATGGAATTTTTACAATCCTCAAAAAGATAAGTTTTTTGATGTAGGTGCCACCGGGCAAAAGATTGTGGGAATTGACCAGGTTATTTCCATTGCGGGTAAACGCAACAAGAAAGTGGCTTTGGCAAAAGCC
>CALRRW020000278.1:0-3365 GCA_943370695.1 Comamonas sp. lk
AAGAAGCTGAACAATTTTGCCAGGATATCAAAGCCTCAAGCAATCCTGCAGCCTGGGTATTGGCTGCCGAATAAACCCCTTATTTTCCGATAACACTTTGTTTATGTGCAGATTCTGCCTATATTCTGCTGCTATTAAGTGACCCTTTAAATTTATTATTGTTATGCAAACCAACCTCACAGGGCATCCTTTCGTAATAGAGAGTAAACCTGGTAAATTGTCCATGAGATGGAAACGTATAAATTGGTTAAAGCATATTGTTTTGGGTTGTTTAGCTCTGATTACGGGGTTAAATGTTCAAAGCCAGTGCTTAGCCGGTTATTCCTTTACAGTTGATTCGGTAAAAGGAAATCTTACGTTTACAAACACTTCGGTATTAGCAAATACCGATTCTCCTGTTACATACAAATGGACAAAGTCACCGGGTACCGTTCTTTCTAATGCTACTGGACCTATTATTATAAACCTTGAACCCGGAACCCATCATATTTGCTTGGAAATGGCAAATGCCGGATGCACCAATACCTATTGTGAGGATATTACAGTACCCGAAAGGTATTGCAAATCCAATTTTACGTATACTATTGATGCAAATGGATTGGTTACATTTCAAAGCAAATCAATTGGCAACCACGTCAATCACGACTGGAGTTTTGGTGATGGTGAGTTTTCCATCTTCCCCAGTCCCATTCACCAGTTTAACCAAAATGGCTGGTATTACGTTTGCCTTAATATTATGAACAACGACTCAAGTTGTAATGATGTTAAGTGTGAGTTTATCAGAATCAACAAACCAAGTCCAACACCTTGCCAGGCAAACTTTGACTATGGATACGATACCCTAAACTCAAAACTGGTGCAGTTTACAAATGCTACTTTTAGCGACAGCAGTTTAACGTATTTGTGGTTATTTGGCGATTCGGATACTTCCAATTTGGAAAACCCGTTGCACTTGTTTGACACCATTGGGAATTACAATGTTTGTTTGTTGGTAAGCGGACCAAACTGTGCGGATAGCATCTGCAAAATAGTGGAGATATTGCTTATCCTGCCCGATTGTGATGCCGCTTTTACGGCTACCCTTTTTGCCGATTCAGCAAACCATACCAAACGAATCGCTTTGTTCAACAATACGTCTACGGGAGGTAATTTAAAATACGTGTGGAATTTTGGTGACGACTCAGCATCAACAGCTTTTGCACCAATACATTACTATGCTGCCAACGGAACCTATAAAGTGTGTTTAACGGCATATAATGGCAATTTGTGCATGGATAGTACTTGTACATTGCTGGAAATTTTACCCGACACATCAACAGGTATTGCACAACCTTATTCATGGCGCGGAGTGAGGATTTATCCCAACCCGATATTGGAAACCATTTATATTGACTGGTATGCTGAATGGCAAAATCCAATCACCATAACGGTTAAAAATATGCTGGGTGTAGTTCAATCAACAACCCGTTTTCAGACCGCAATTGGCAAGAACACGCATTCAATAGATGCTACATCGATGCAATCGGGAATGTACATCGTTGAGTTGGAACAAAACGGAAACAGGTTGGTTCAAAAAGTAATAAAATAGGAATAATGAGTACGATTAGGTTAATATCACTCAGAAGATTATCTTGACCATTGAAGGATGTTAGAAGTTGACAAACATATCATTGAAGCTTGTTTAAAACAGGATACCAGGGCTGAATACGCTTTGTATAATGCCTGTTTTCAAACACTCATGTCAATTTGTTACCGCTATACCCGCAATGAAGATGATGCTGCCGATCTTGTGAATAAGTGCTTTTTGAAGGTATTAAAAAACCTCAGCAAGTATGATGAGAAGCAACCTTTTAACAAATGGATTGTAACCATTATGATTAATACCATCATAGATGAATTCAGGTCGAACAAGACCTATAAAACCATGATGCAGCATATTGATATTTATCCTACGGAGTTACCTACTTCAGTAAATATAAATACTGCCGAAGCGAAACTCAATGCAGAAGATATTCACCGTTGCATAAATAAATTACCTGACGCCAGTAAAATGGTACTTAACCTATTCGTTTTCGAGGGGTTGAGTCATAAAGAAATAGCACAATCTCTTTCCATATCTGAAGGCACCTCCAAATGGCACCTTTCGAATGCGAGGGGATTATTGAAAAAAATATTAAAGGATGCGATGTCGTCCATTAAATCATATGCATTATGATAGAAAATGATAAACAATTAGATGATTTCCTGAAATCGGGCTTCGAATCAAAAGTATTCGAGCAAAAGTCCGTGTATTGGGAAAACGCACAGAGGTTAATTATGAATAACCGTAAAGGGAATTCAAACATCCTCACCTATACCTTATCGGTTATTTTACTGGTATCGGCTGTGGCTGCCTTGTGGGTAAGTAATACCAATGCTCTACTTAGCGCTAAACAAGAATCCTCTTCACCATCATATACTGCACCTGTTGCAATAAATGCCATTACTCCTTCCTCTAATCGGGAAAATCAATCTGCATCAGCTGTTGCAACAGTATCTGAAAGCGTAAACATAAATGCAGTAAACAATCCTGTTGTGGAACCTGAAACACCATCTCCATCCATTAGCGGAACACGTGTTTCAATCACTTCAAACCCACAACCAGCTAAAACAGTAACTCCTTCCGTAATAGCTGCACCTACAAATGTTAAATCGATAACACCAGAGAACAATACAACTCTTATTGCCGAAAACTCAGAACTTGCAGCCTTTACCAGCCGGAATTCAGATTTATTCGTAACAGAAATCCAATCCAAAAATTACCGGCCGTTAACCGTTAAAAACATGTTGACTGATACGTTTAACAAAAAGGACTTTTACCAACGCTACAGCCAACAAAACAACCGCAGCTTTTTGAGCATTGAAGGTGGCATCACCTATTACAATGTTGCTGCAGTTAATGTGCATGGCGGTATTAAATACAACTATTTTATTACGCCTAAGTTGGGCATCAATACAGGACTTACCTATAGCAGACTTAGCCAGGATATCAGCAGAACCTATCAAAACATTGATTATGGATTTGGGCAAAATGACCAAACTACTACCATCCATACCAAACGGATTGATTACGTAGAATTGCCGGTAAATCTGTTGTTTAATGTAAGCAACAATCATTTTGTAAGTTTGGGTACACACTTAGGCTATGCCATCCAGTCAAAAGACATGGTTACAGCAACCGGATCTTCTAAGGATGCAAATTCAAGTGGCTACCTCAATGCCATCAACAGGTGGGATATCCAACTTAATGCAGGCTACAGCTACAGTATAACCAAACAGTGGATTGTGAGCGCCAACTATTATGTAGGACTTAAGGATGTGTCTAA
>CALRRW020000279.1:0-3363 GCA_943370695.1 Comamonas sp. lk
CCCAACTTTTTTGCGCAAAGTGTTTAACTCATCGCGGCTTAACTCTTCAATGTTTTTGCCAAGCACAATCAGCTTGCCATCATCGGGTTTGATTAGTCCAACGAGGCATTTTATCAAAACAGATTTTCCGCTTCCCGATTTTCCCAGTACGACTAAATTTTCGCCTGCGTTTAGTTTTATATTGATGTCTTTTAACACCGTCTTTTCACCAAACGATTTTTTGACATGCATCATTTCTACCACCACGCCATTGGTTTGTGCTAAAGTCGAATCTTCTTTTTCTTGTATGATTGGATTCATAATCAGGAAATAAATAAACTTGTAATTTGCACTGCCAGCATATCCAGAATAAAAACCATTAAGGAAGCAACGACCACAGAAGCGTTAGCGGCAGCTCCAACACCCTCTGTTCCCTTGTTTGAATTGTAGCCTTTGTAACAGGCAATAAGCCCGATGGCCAAGCCAAAGAACACCGTTTTAGCCAATGATGGAAAAACGTCAGAAAATTGTATTTGGGCCAAGGCCTGTGAAAAATATAAATGAAAGTTTACATCTCCCTTAATGTTGACACCGGCAAATGAACCCAACATTGAAATGATATCATTAAAAATGGTGAGAATAGGGAGCATAATTGTTGTGGCAAGCACCCGGGTAACAATGATGTATTTAAAAGGATTAGCCCCCGAAACTTCCATGGCATCAATTTGCTCTGTTACTTTCATGGAGGCGAGTTCTGCTCCAATACCGGAACCAACCTTGCCGGCACAAATTAAGGCCGTTATAACAGGCCCTATTTCCCTTACAATTGAAACAGAGATCATTGCGGGTAACCAAGATTCAGCACCAAATTCAGCGAGGGTTGGCCTGGATTGAATAGTAAGAACAAGGCCCATAATAAAACCAGTGATTCCAACAAGCGGAAGCGATTTACATCCGATGAGATAACTTTGTTTCAAGAGCTCGTTAAACTCAAAAGGAGGGTTAAAGACTTCTTTAAAAAAGCGCAGTGCAAAAAGGAAAAAACGCGAAATGGACAGAAAGAAACGCTGAAAAAAATTATACTGATATTTTATGGCAAGCGGAACCGTATAAAGGACGTTTTTTACTTTATCAACTTTTGCAGAAAGGTCGGTTAGTGTATTTCTCATTTTTTATCATCAAGGGTTTGCAAAAAGTTTAAAAAATCGGCAAGCAAGCGGTTAAATTCATCGGGGTGTTCGAGGTTGGATACATGACCTGCGTTTTCAATTATGTGAAGGGTTGACCCCGCGATATTTTTGAGCATGTACTCAGATTGTTCAAGTGGTGTTATGATGTCTTGTCGTCCGCAAATAATGACAGTTGGAACCGAAATTTCGTTCAAGGCTGAGCAGGCTTCATTACGATTGGCGAGAGCTGTTAATCCTGCTGTGATAATTTGCGGTGAGTTTGCAAAGACAACCGCGTGAAGTTGTTTAACCAGTTCTTTTTTATTGTTTAAGGTGTTTTCATGGAACACACTTTTGATAAAACCATCATTGAAAAGGGTCGTGCCTTCGGCTCGTATTTGTTCAATGGTTTTATTGCGCTTTTCTTTAACCGGAGGAGAGTCGGCAATACATTGTGTGTCGCACAGAATTAGGGCCTTAAAACGGGCCGAAAACCGGCTCAAAACATTTAACGCAACATACCCACCCATTGATAGCCCACAAACAATGGCTTTGCTAATGTTTAACACATCCATGAATGCAATTAAATCATCGCCAAACAAGTCAATACTCAAGGGGGACTTTTCGTCTGTAGATTTTCCAAAACCACGAAGGTCGAGAGCAATAACCCTGTTTGTTGACTTTAGAAATTCAAGCTGGGGTTGCCACATTGTTTTGTCGAAAGGAAATCCATGAAGAAAAATAATGGGAACAATGCCTTGGCCAACATCATTATAAGAGATGGTTAAATTATTTGCGGAAAGGGTTAAATTATATCCTGCTGATTGGGGTGTCATGGTGTCTTGTGTTGATGATGAATTCCGTTAAGGTATTGTACCGGATAATATTTGTAAACCTACTTGTATAAAACGGAGTAAGGATTACACAATTAGGGTAAAGAGTTACATAATTCTTTGTTTGCAGGTAATGCTGATGGTGCGGCACAAAGCGATGAGGGGCAATGTGGTAACTATGTAACTTATAAAGAGAAATGTGTAATAAAAGAGGCTTTTGAAGGGCGTGCTTTGCTGCCAACTAAACACAACATCAAAATGAAAAAAGGAATTGTATTATCAATGATTGGTTTTTTGCTATTGAGCATAATAGCGTGCACGGGACCGAACAAAAATGCGGAAAAGGAAGTAAAAAACCTGCGCCATTATGTAGATTCTGTTGAGCAGAATCGCCACAATTATTACCAGGATGAAACATATTGGAGCGCGGTTGAGCAACACTATCTGGCGGAACAGGAAAACATAGACACAAAGGCAGCCGAACTTTCGATTCAAACAAAGGCCGACTATGAAAAGTTAAAAACAGACTATGCAGCACTCAAAGAAAAGTATACAGAGGAACGCGCAGCGATAAATGCACGTATAGCTCTTCGCAACTCATTGTATCGTGATATCGCCATAAACGATGACAATAGTTTCATGTTTATGACACCAGCAAATGCACTTGGTATTTATGAAACATTTGTAATGACGGTTGACAATAATAAGGAAACATATTCGCGCGAAGACTGGGATGAAATAAAGGCTCTTTACCTTTCAATGAATGAGCGTAAGAACAATATTGAAAACAGCATTGGCAGCAGAGATAACCAAAAAATAATGAACCAAAAGGTGAAGTTTCTTGCTATTAAAGCATTAAACAGACCGGTAAGCGAAAAAGAGAACAATTAAAACTAAACCCATTAACACACAAAGATGAAGACGATTAAAATTTTATATATCTGTTTGCTTTTTGCAGGAATTGTCAATGTTTCGTCCTGTAAAAAAGGAGAAGACGATCCGGCAATTTCGCTGCGCACCCGAAAGGCAAGGTTTGTAAACGAATGGACGCTGGTTAAGTATGAAAAAAACGGAGTGCGTCAAAGTATTGACAATGCGAAATTTGTTTACGATACCTATAAAGATGGAAACCTGAAAGAAACAGCAGAAGGGGCTGTGTTTGGAACCACCGTGCTTTCTGTTCGCTCGGGAACTTGGGCTTTTGTTAACGATAAAGAAGACGTTAGAATTTCGATAGACAGCAATGTAACAACGTATGAAATTCAGCGTTTGGCGAACAAGGAGTTGTGGTTAAAGAAAACAGACGGGGCGGACACATACATGATGTATTTTGACGGAAAATAAATAGGGGTTTGTTTTACACAATCAGGGCAATTGTTTCG
>CALRRW020000280.1:0-3356 GCA_943370695.1 Comamonas sp. lk
GATGGGAGTCATTATCGGCATCCGCATTTTTGTGTGGATTATTGGTATCGGAACGTTGATTGCAGGCATTGTTGGAGTGAGCAATATCATGATGATTGCGGTGAAAGAACGTACCAAAGAAATTGGTATTCGCAAAGCACTGGGAGCAACTCCCTGGAGCATCATTTCGCTCATTGTTCAGGAAAGTGTTTTTGTTACCGCAGCAGCCGGATTTATTGGATTGATAC
Organism: Comamonas sp. lk; assembly: GCA_943370695.1. GTDB lineage: Bacteria > Bacteroidota > Bacteroidia > UKL13-3 > UKL13-3 > UKL13-3. The sequence continues at coordinate 228 of CALRRW020000280.1, forward strand.
TAGGTGTTCTGGTTTTGGAATCGGCAAAAAAATTCATTCCCAATTCCGACTTTTTTCAAAACCCCCACGTTGATTTAAAAATTGCCGTGTATGCAAATGTGTTGTTAATCATAGCCGGATTAATTGCAGGATTGTTTCCTGCTATAAAAGCGGCAGCCGTTAAACCCATCGAAGCTTTAAGAGACGAGTAAGAAGTGTGGAATGCGAAGTGAGCAAAAATGCGAAATCAGAAATATAAAAATGGAGAAAACATATAAATCGAAAATAGGACCTGAACTTGCCATACCACTTGGTATTGTTATTGGGGTCTGTATTGTGTTAAATCTTATTAGTCAACGGTGGTTTGTTTTTTTTATATCAGCAGGAGTCTTTGGCTTTATTACACATGCTTTTTTGACAACCTCTTATACGATTGATGGAAACATGTTAATTGTAAAATCAGGCCTCATGATGAATCGAAAATTTGGAATAGATACAATTACAAAAATTGTTGAGTCAAATACCATACAGAATGGTCCGGCCAGTTCTTTTGATAGACTTGAGTTGTACTATACAAAATATGATTGTGTTGTTATTTCACCCAAAGACAAACAAGGATTTATTGAAAGTATGCTTGATCTAAATCCCAATATTGATGTTATATATAAGAACAAAAAGTAACATGAACAACAATACACCGTCATTCATTTCGCATTTTTGCTCACTCCGCATTGCGCATTTCAAATATGTTTGATTTAGATAAGCTTAAAGAAATTTACCAAACGCTCAGTAAAAACAAACTGAGAACTGCACTCACCGCATTCGGAGTGTTTTGGGGGATTTTTATGCTTATTTTTATGCTAGGTTCGGGACAAGGATTAAAAAACGGTATCAATAAATCATTTGCGGGCGCTGCTACCAATTCGTTTTTTATCTGGGCGCAACAAACATCCATGCCGTATAAAGGTATGCCCAAAAACAGGCAAATACAGTTTCGCAATGATGATATAGATGCCATCAAAAGAGGTGTTCCCGAATTGGATGCCGTTGCTCCTGCCAATCAACTGGGAGGATACCGTGGCGAAAACAATGTGGTGCGCGGAACCAAAACAGCACCCTTCACTGTGCGTGGTGATTATCCGGAAGCATGGAAAATTCAAACGTTTAAATTAACAAATGGCCGCTTTTTAAATTACAATGACTTAAAAGAAACCCGCAAAGTATGCGTGATTGGCGAGCGGGTTCGCCAGGTATTATTTAAGCCGGAAGAAAAAGCCATCGGGCAATACCTACAAATCAACGGAATTTATTTTATGGTGATTGGAACATACACCAGCGATAAAGGAGATGAAGATGCTCAGGAGAAAATGCAAACCATTTACACACCCTTCACCACCTTTCAGCAAGCCTTTAACTATGGAAATTTTGTAAGCTGGTTTTCGTTTACCTCCCAGCCTGATGTTCCCGCCTCGGTTGCTGAAAATAAAGTACGTGCCTTATTAGCCGCACGGCATCATATTCATCCGGATGATAAAAGAGCCATTGGCGGATGGAACATGGAAAAAGAATACAAAAAAATAACAGGCTTGTTTGACGGAATTGAAATACTGGTTTGGATCGTAGGCATTGGAACGTTGCTGGCAGGAGTTGTAGGTGTAAGCAATATCATGCTTATTATTGTGAAAGAACGAACCAAAGAAATTGGCATTCGCAGGGCCATTGGCGCATCCCCGTTTTCAATCATGAGCCAGATTGTTACCGAATCGGTCATGCTAACATTGATTGCGGGCTATTTTGGGTTGGTTTGCGGAATCGGATTGCTCGAATTGATAAACAGTGCAATGGATGGCGGAGCGGGTATGTTTCAGCACCCGGGAGTAGATTTGAATATTGCATTTAAAGCATTAACCATTTTGGTCGTTTCCGGTATGGTGGCAGGAATTATTCCTGCCCAAAGAGCTATCGCAATTAAACCAGTTGATGCGCTCAGGGCAGACTAGCATAAATGCGAAGTGCGAAATGATTAAACTGCGGAATGAATAGAAAAAATATATTAACAAAAAGCGAATCAACAATTTTAGAACCTTGGAATTTTTAAATCATTGAATCAAATAATAATGAAAAGAATACTTAAAATATCATTACTCATAATCATTGTAGGAGGTTTCGGCTGGACACTTTGGTTCCTGTACCAGAAGTCGGAGCAAAAGCCCGTTGTGTTTACCACCAAACAGGCCGAGGTCACCAATATCATTCGCAAAACAGTTGCGACAGGCGCTGTCGTTCCACGCAAGGAGGTGAATATCAAACCGCGCGTGTCGGGCATCATCGAAGAGTTGTATGTAATAGCTGGTGATATTGTGAAAAAAGGAGACATGATTGCGCGCATCAAAATCATTCCCAACATGGTGAGTTTAAATGAAGCCGAAACAAGGTTGAATCGTGCCGACCTCACATTGGAAAATGCGAAGATTGATTACGACCGCAACAAAAAAATGTTTGACAGTAAAATGCTTGCATACTCAGAATTTCAGCAGTTTCAATTAAACTACAACAATGCCAAAACAGAACGAGAAGCCGCAGAAAACAATTTGCAACTGATTAAAGAGGGGGTGATTAAAAATTCGGGAGCAGTGAGTAATACAATTGTGCGCAGCACCATCGAAGGAATGATACTGGATGTTCCGCTCAAAGAAGGCAGCAGCGTAATTGAAAGCAATACCTTTAACGAAGGCACCACCATTGCCACTGTTGCCGATATGGGCGAAATGATTTTTGAAGGAAAAGTAGACGAAAGTGAAGTAGGCAAAATCAAACAAGGAATGGATCTCATTTTAACCATTGGTGCCATTGAAAAAGAAAAGTTTGATGCAACACTGGAATATATTGCCCCCAAAGGCATCAAAGAAAATGGGGCCATTCAGTTTACCATCAAAGCCAAAATGAATTTGAAAGCCGGTAGTTTTATCCGCGCTGGATACAGTGCCACTGCAGATATTGTGCTCGACAGAAAGGACAGTGTTTTGGCTATTTCCGAATCGCTCCTCCAGTTTGAAGGAGAAGACAAACCTTATGTGGAAATTGAAACAGCTCCGCAAACATTCACCAAAAAATATGTGAAACTCGGCTTGTCGGATGGAATCAATATTG
>CALRRW020000281.1:0-3341 GCA_943370695.1 Comamonas sp. lk
ATGCACGCATGGCGCAGCTCATGGCACTGAATATGACCCTGCCGGGTGTGCCTGTTATTTATTATGGTGATGAATACGGAATGCCTGGAGGCAACGATCCCGACAACAGAAGAATGATGCAATTTGATCATTACAATACACAACAAACGCTGCTGTTGAATAAAGTAAAACAACTCACTGCGCTGCGCAAAACAAATATGGCCTTGCTGTATGGCGAATACAAAAACATTGAAACCGAAAATCAGTATTTTGCTTTTGAACGAAATTACTTTGGCTCACGCGTGATGGTTGTTTTTTCGAAAAATGCCGGACGTGTAACATTACCCATTATTGACGGAACCAATTACAAAACACTTTTTTCGCATAAAACAACGCAACTTGAAAATGAAATACAAGTTGAAATGAATGCGGATGACATGGAAATTTTTATACTCAACACCAAATAAATACAACTAACATGCGCTCACTCTTTTTATTATTATGTTCTCTTTCAACTCTTCTTATGTACGGGCAAAATCGTCCCGCAAACATTGCAAACTCTGTTATATATGAGGTGAATGTGCGGCAATATTCTGAAAAGGGAGACTTTAATGCTGTTACCCGAAACTTACGAAACCTGAAAAGTCTGGGAATTGATATCTTATGGATTATGCCCATCCATCCCATTGGCGTTAAAAACAGAAAAGGGACACTTGGAAGTTATTACAGCGTGCGGAATTACAGAGGGATTGATACTTTGTATGGAGATACTGCCGACTTCAGAAGATTGGTGCGCATGGCCCACGACATGAAAATGAAAGTTATTTTGGATTGGGTGGCAAATCATACAGCATGGGATCACCCCTGGATTAAACAACATCCCGACTGGTATGTGCAAAACGAAAAGGGAGCAATCCAAACCCAGTACGACTGGACAGATGTAGCCAAACTGAATTACAAAAACGCCAATATGCGCAAAGCAATGATCAGTGAGATGGAATATTGGGTAAAAACATTCGGCATCGATGGCTTCAGGTGTGACGTTGCCTTTTTGGTGCCTCAGGATTTTTGGGAAGATGCAAGAACACAACTTGAAAAAACTAAACCCATGTACATGTTGGCCGAAATGGAATGGAACAACGATATTACCGCCACACCCAATACCTATTTCGACAAAGCTTTTAACACTTCATACGGATGGACATTTATGGGCGCCACTCAAGACCTGGCAAAGCATAAAAAAAGCCTGCCTGAATTCAAAAAAGAGATGCAGGAAAACTATGCAAAATTTCCACCTCAAATGTCCAAGTTGTTTTTTATTACCAACCACGATGAAAATAGTTGGAACGGTACCATTAAAGAAAAATATGGCCGCAACTGGAAATTATATGCAACCTTATGTTACACATTACCCAATAGTATGCCGTTGATGTACACGGGAGAAGAAGCCGGATTAAACAGGCGTCTCCAGTTTTTCGAAAAGGACCCTATCAGAAGAGAGGAATGGGCTGATTCCGGCCGTTACAACTGGTACAGGAACATGATATCACTCCGACATACCAATCGTGCATTGTGGAATACATCAACCGGCCGACCTGTTATTGAGGAAATTCAACTTACACAAAATGATACCAATATTACCAACCATGTGTATGCTTACAGAAGACATGCAGACAGCAGCGAGGTTATTGTAATCACCAATTTCGGGGACGCTGATGTTACGTTTCCCAAACAATATTTTCATTTTGATGAACAACGGATGAAGCTACTCTTTGACCACAGGCAATTCTTTAAAAACGAAGAAGGTAACTGGACTTTAAAAGGAAAAGAAAATGTAATTTTATATAAGTAAGACCTATGCAATTAAAACAAAAACCAACACTTAGCATTGGCCAAATATTTACCATGAGCTTTGGGTTCATGGGAATACAGTTTGGCTTTGCACTGCAAAACGGAAATGCCAGCAGCATTCTGCAAAACTATGGTGCACATGTAGAACAACTTAGTTGGTTTTGGCTCGTGGCACCGCTCACGGGTATGATTGTGCAACCCATCATCGGATATTACAGTGACCGAACTTGGAACAGACTGGGCCGTAGAAAACCTTTCTTTTTGGTGGGTACTTTATTGTGTTGTATTGCACTTGTGCTGCTTCCCAATTCAGCCGGATTTTTCCAGGCAAAGTCGGCATTGCTCATCGGAGCAGGAATGTTAATGATGATGGATGCAAGCATCAATGTAGCAATGGAGCCTTTTCGTGCATTGGTTGCCGATAACTTACCCGACAATCAGCGTACACTGGGTTTTAGCGTACAAACTTTTTTAATTGGTATTGGGGCTGTTTGTGGCTCATGGCTTCCTTATATTCTGGATAATTATTTTCATGTTTCCTCTTCCGCTCCTGATGGGCAGGTTGCCAATAATGTTATTTATTCGTTTTACATCGGAGCATTAGTTTTCCTTATCACCATTTTAATTACCGTTCTTTTTTCTAAAGAATATGCACCAGCTGAGTATGAATCATACCATGGCAAACCAGATGAAACGGAAGCAAACATTGCTCAGGTATTTAAAGACTTTAAAAACATGCCGGGTACCATGCGTCAATTAGGACTGGTCCAGTTTTTTAGCTGGTTTGCCCTGTTTAGCATGTGGGTATTTACAACGCCAGCCATTGCACATCATGTATTCAAACTCTCAATAGATGATACCAGCAGCGATGCCTTCAGGGATGCGGGCAGCTGGACAGGAATTATATTTGGTGTGTACAATGGAATCAGTGCCATTTATGCCTTGTTGTTGCCCACCATTGCACGCAAAATAGGTCGCAAAAAAACACACTCCCTCTCATTGCTGGCGGGTGGTATTGGGTTAATCTCCATGTATTTTGCAAATGATAAAGGTGATTTAATCTTATCGATGGTAGGAGTTGGTTTGGCCTGGGCCTCTATTTTATCAATGCCATATGCCATTTTAGCGGGAAGTATCCCCAGTGGGAAAATGGGTGTATACATGGGTATTTTCAACTTTTTTATCACCATCCCCCAAATTGTAAATGGTGTAGTGGGTGGACCTATTGTGAAAAATATTTATGGTAACAATGCGATGTATGCCATCGTACTTGCTGGAGTATTGATGATTTGCGGAGCAGTATCCATGTTGTATGTTCAGGACAGCACGGATATCAAAATGCAACAAACATAATCTGCTTATCACACAAATTACCTTACCTCAAATACCAGAGCCTCTCCAGCTTCAACAGTTAAATTCTGCCCAATAAGCACTGTTTGTTTGTTAAAAATATTGAAGAGGGACACTTGTCCATTTAACATTTCAGAATACCGATTGAGCGCAACTGTTTT
>CALRRW020000282.1:0-3334 GCA_943370695.1 Comamonas sp. lk
TATACATGTTTTCGAAACCTAAACCATAAAACTCGCTTGCTTCCAATATCCGGTTATTGTTGTCAACTTTGTTAACCACAACAAGAACAGGCTTTTTGCAACGCCTTAGCAAATTAGCCACTGCTTTATCCAAATCGGTAATGCCATCTGCAACGTCTACCATAAAAATGATCACATCCGATTCGTTCACGGCAATTTTAACCTGATCATTAATCGCTGCTTCAAACACATCGCCCGAACCATCTACAAATCCACCTGTATCAATTACTGTAAATTCTCTACCATTCCATTCACTTTTTCCATAATGTCTGTCGCGCGTTACACCCGAAAAATCATCTACAATGGCTTTTCTATTCCCAACCAACCTGTTAAAAAGCGTTGATTTACCTACATTTGGCCGCCCTACTATTGCTACTATATTTCCCATATTTTTTGTCCTTGGTATACTGTTAACGCCTATTCTTCCATATTAAGAAACAGCTATTTCCCAATAAACCTTTTCTATTACTTAATCATTTTTATATCCAAACATTTTCAGCACCCTATCATCGTCTCTCCAGTTTTCCTTAACCTTCACAAAGGTTTGCAAAAATACCTGTTTGCCAAAAAACTGCTCCATGTCTCTGCGTGCTGCAACACCAACACTTTTAATAGCAACACCACCTCTACCTATCATAATTATTTTTTGAGAATCCCTCATCACATAAATATCGGCACTGATGCGGAGTAATTTCTCTTCATCTTTAAATTCGGTAACTTCTACCTGAACCGAATAAGGAATTTCCTCCTTATAGCGCATCATAATTTTTTCACGGATAATTTCAGAGGCAATAAAACGCTCAGATTTATCAGTAAGCTGATCCTCCGGGTAAAAAGGTGGTGCTTCAGGGGCATGCTTTAAAATATTCTCTAACAAAACCTCCAGGTTAAACTTATTCAATGCCGAAATTGGAATAATGGCTTCGCAGTTTGGAACATGTTCTTTCCAAAAACTTACGCGCTCCATGATATCTTCAGTTTCACCCAATCCATCTACCTTGTTCACCACTATAATTAAAGGTGACTTAATTACTTTAATACGTTCAATGAGTTCAGCATCTTTCTCTGCTGATGTAAACGTATCCGTTAAATAAATAACCACATCAGCATCTTCCAAACTCTCGTTCACAAACTTCATCATATCAGCATGTAGCTTATACTTAGGTTCAATGATACCAGGCGTATCCGAAAACACAATTTGATATGCCGGTTTGCTTAAAATTCCCATAATGCGGTGACGCGTAGTTTGCACTTTAGGAGATATAATAGAAAGCTTTTCTCCCACCAACGCATTCATAAGCGTAGATTTTCCCACATTGGGCTTACCTATAATACTAACAAAACCAGATTGATGCTTCATTTTTAAAAGTTGAACTGCAAAGAAACGATAATATTATTAGAAATTAGTTGCATTCCAATAAAACCTCCATATATTTGCACTCCCAAAAGCAAACAGTTTACCGTTTGTTTGGCGTAAATCGACAGTTTAAATAAACAAAAGATACATCGCGGAGTGGAGCAGTGGTAGCTCGTTGGGCTCATAACCCAAAGGTCACAGGTTCGAGTCCTGTCTCCGCAACTAAACAGAAAGTCTTACAGAAATGTAAGACTTTTTTGTTTTATGATTTTTGTTCATCCAGATTCATCTCTCCGAAACTTTCAGGTTCTGTTCTCAACTAAAAACAGTTGTATTAAGATATTTATCAGTTTATACAACTTATCTCGAAACTTAAACAAGTTTATCTTAGATTCGCACGGCAAATAATAGAAATGATTATTTGCCATGATAAACGATAAAAATAAATTCTTTGGCGAAGGCCTTACATTTGATGATGTATTACTCCTTCCAGCGTTTTCAGAAGTACTTCCGCGTGAAGTAAACACCACAACCAAGCTTACCAGAAACCTTTCTATTAATGTTCCAATGATATCGGCAGCGATGGATACTGTTACCGAATCCAGAATGGCTATTGCAATGGCACAGCAAGGTGGTATCGGAATGCTTCACAAAAACATGAGCATTGACCGCCAGGCTGAGGAAGTGCGTAGGGTTAAAAGAAGTGAAAGCGGAATGATTTTGGACCCTATTACATTATTGGTGAGCGCAACTTTGAAAGAAGCACTTGCATTAATGACGGATAATAAAATTGGCGGTATTCCGATTGTAGATGATAAAAACAAGTTAGTGGGAATTTTAACCAACCGCGATTTGCGTTTTGAAAAAGTGATGAGCCGCAAGGTGAGTGAGGTAATGACCAAGGAAAACCTGATAACAGCTCCGGAAGGTACTGACCTTAAAAAGGCCGAGTTGATTTTACAGAAATATAAAATCGAAAAACTTCCTGTGGTTAACAAACAAGGAAAATTGATTGGTCTGATTACCTATAAAGATATTTTAAAACTCCGCGACAACCCAAATGCTGCAAAAGACAAACATGGTCGTTTGTTAGTTGGAGCAGCCGTTGGTGTAACCCCTGAAACAGAAGACCGCATCCTGGCGTTGGTAAAAGCCGGTGTTGATGTTATTACCATTGATACTGCGCACGGACATTCAGCATTTGTGTTAAAAGAAATCAAACGCTTACGTAAACTTTTTACGGACCTTGAAATTATTGCCGGAAATGTTGCTACAGGTGAAGGTGCGAAAGCATTGGCATTAGCAGGAGTTGACGGTGTAAAAGTAGGTGTGGGACCAGGCTCAATCTGTACAACCAGGATTATTGCAGGAATTGGCGTACCACAACTCACCGCAATTTACGAAGCAGCAAAAGCTCTTAAAGGAACCAATATTCCGGTTATTGCAGATGGAGGTATACGCTACAGCGGAGACCTTGTGAAGGCTTTAGCTGCCGGAGCCAGTACGATTATGAGCGGAGGTATCTTTGCAGGAACGGAAGAATCTCCCGGAGAAACTATTTTGTATGAAGGACGTAAGTTTAAATCATACAGGGGAATGGGGTCAATTGAAGCCATGAAAGAAGGGTCAAAAGACAGGTATTTCCAGGATACTGAAGATGAAATTGCTAAACTTGTTCCTGAAGGTATCGTTGGTATTGTTCCTTTTAAAGGTTCGTTGAAAGAAGTAATTTACCAGTTTACCGGAGGATTGCGCGCAGGAATGGGATATGTTGGAGCAAAAGATATTAAAGCTTTACACAAAGCCAAATTTATTAAAATAACCCCTGCAGGTTCTAAAGAAAGTCACGCACATGATGTGACCATTACCAAAGAAGCTCCCAATTACAGCAAACGCTAATAGCACAAAAAAAGCCAACTTCACTAAGTTGGCTTTTTT
>CALRRW020000283.1:0-3327 GCA_943370695.1 Comamonas sp. lk
GGAGCCAACCATCCCACCATGTGAACCCTGGCCATTAATAAAAAAGCTAGGCAAGGAAAAAGAAGTTATCGGAATGTACCTTTCGGGGCATCCGCTGGATGATTATAAAATAGAGTTTAAAAACTTTAACGTTACTGATATCAGTCGCAACGAGGAGTTTAAAAACAAAGAGTTAAACATTGCAGGTGTAATTACCGATGTATTTGAACGCATGGGTAAAAACAATAAGCCTTACGGTAGTTTTACCCTGGAGGATTATTCGGGCAATATTCGCATCACCATGTGGAGCGAAGACTTTTTACGCTACAAACATTTTCTCACCATCGGGCAAATGTTGTACATCAAAGGAATCATGAAACCCGGATTCAGAAGTCCCGATCAGTTTGAGTTTAAGGTAAACCAAATTATGTTGCTGGCAGAAGTAAGGGAACGTTTGCTTAACCAGGTAACCCTAACGTTAAAATCGGATAAGCTGAAAAACGGGTTTTTGCAACAGTTTCAATCGCTTGTCCAAAACCATAAAGGAACTGCCGTGTTAAAGTTAAATATAAAGGATGATGAGCAGAAAATGGTTGTAAGTGCTGTAAGTACCCGTTTTAAAATTAATTTTGAGAACGAAATGGTAAAAGCACTGGAGGAGATGGGGGTTGAGTATAAGTTGAACTAAGGTAAATGCGGAGTTTGGTGTGAGGAAAATGCGGAGTACCCGTAAAGAGATGTTGTTATAGACGTTAAACGATGATCTTCCTGCCAATTTGTACTAAAAAGAAAAAAGGAACTTAAATTGCACATAATATAAAATCATAAACAAATAAAAACATGGCATTAGAAATAACAGACAGCAACTTCGAGGAAGTAGTGTTGAAATCGGGCAAACCGGTATTGGTAGATTTTTGGGCAGAATGGTGCGGACCTTGCCGCATGGTTGGTCCGGTAGTGGAAGAATTGGCAAAAGAGTATGACGGAAAAGCAGTTATTGGCAAACTAAACGTTGACAATAATCCTCGAATTGCTACTGAATACGGAATCATGAGCATTCCGGCTTTGTTGTTCTTTAAAGACGGTAAAGTGGTAGACAAACAAGTAGGAGCGGTTCCTAAGCATGTATTGGCCAATAAGCTTGCCGCACAATTGGCTTAAGCATTTAGTTATTATAATAAAACGGCTCCATCAATTCAGTTTGATGGAGCCGTTTTTTGTTAAGAAAATTTGAGAATACGGGTTTAAACGCTCTTTTATATGCTATTTACAAGGCCAGTCTATCTTTCTAATTGAAAATAGGGTAGAATCAATGTACCCAAAGTTATTCCTGGTCTTTTTTGTACAGAAATTAGTTGAGACACCTCCTCTTTTCCACAATATAGGTTCAAGTGTTTTGTATGGATTTGGCGTTTCATATTCATAGGAGTATTCAAAATAGTCCTCATCCTTATATTCTTCATAGGTCCATGTTTTTTGTAAGTTCCCATTTTTCCATAAAAAAAACTCGTTACTGTTATATGATGTCAAAGTATCAACAGTTTCGTAGTCAATTTTAATTAAGTGATTTAGTGAGTCGTAGTTGTGTGTTAAGATATGATGGCCATAGTTATTTTCCTGATAGTCTTTATAGATATTGCCATTTGGATTAAGAGATGCATAGCTAATTAAACCATCAGAGTTGATCATAATTGAATCTGTAAAATAGGTGTATTCAACCTTTATTAATCGTGCATCAATTTGTGAATATGGCTTATCCAAGTAAACGAAACTTTTAATTCTGTTTTGAGCGTCAAATATTATTTGGGAGTAAATTCCAGCATCACATTCCTTTTTTATCGATACCGTTTCCTCTTTTTTACATGAAAAAAAGCTGGTAGTGATATAAACGAATAGCATAAAATTCCTCAGAAACATACTTGCAGGACGAGTTGTATTCGAATTAGGTTGTATGATTAATCTTCAAACCGATTTGCATCATCCGCTTCATTTTGTTGTTTGATGCGCTCTGCCTCAATTAATGCCTCAAGTCCGCTTTTGCGGTAAGTTGGGTCCTGTAAAATGCTTACATCATATATATTGGAGGTTTTAATCACATAACTTCCGAATAAGCGTTGGGTGAACCAATCATCATAACTAAACGTGCTTCTGGAGTTTTGAGGGTTGAACATGTATTTGGTTACCAAAATATCCCTGCAATCTTTCTCTGTGTTGAGCCTGTCGTCAAAGCGTAGCCAACATAAAGGTTGCAATCCCAAATCAATCCCCGCAACTTTTCTGCGGTATAATGGAGCAACGGCAATAATGCGGATGGAAGCCGCAGATGTTTTTTTGTCAAACACCCAGTCCTCCATAATAAGTAATTGTTTAATTCTGTCTTCAGGATCGAATGGGGTGTATATCGTATCCATTTTGGTGATGGATGGATCGTTTGGGTCAATCGGGGTTTCGATGTATTCTACTTCATTTCCCAATTGCATGAAGGTTTCAATATCATAATAGGATTTTAGGGAATCCGATTTGTAAGGTTTGAGCATTCCCAAACGCACGCTTTCATACAGTATTTTGGTAATGGGATTGCCGGGCCAGGTTGCCCTTTTATTTTGTTTTTCGCGCAAATCAATAATGCGCCATTCGCGTTTACTGAACATTACATCGGCTTCGCGCAGGGTGGGCGGTGCAATCGGATGTTGGGCCTTAATTGCCCAAACGTTCATTAAAATAATAACTACGACTAAAAACCGGTTCATTTTTCAGGATTAAATAGGTGCTTTTTGATCAAGTAACCACAATGTATATTATCGTTAATGTTTGTTAAATATTGTGTGAATCACTTCATGAAATATTATCGAACACAATATTATTCAAAAAATGAAGTTTATTGACAATGCAAAATAGGGGTAATAGGATTCCTATTTGTCATAGCCACCATGAAAATAGTTGTAACCCTTTTTCTATTCTTATTAGCCAGCCTGAGTATGGCGCAGAAGCGCATGGTATTGAGCGGTTTTATTAAGGAAAAATCGACCAAAGAATTGTTAATAGGTGCCAGCATTGCTATTCCCAAGTATAAAACAGGGACCATAAGCAATGCCTATGGATTTTATTCCATCACACTACCGGCCGACACATTTGAAGTGGTGGTGAGTTATGTTGGATTTGCACCTAAAGCTTTTCGGGTTGATTTGCGCTCAGATACAGAGTTGAATATTGAACTGGATGAGGCAAAATCCTTGAAGGAAGTTATTGTAAAAGCCGATAGGCAAAATATGCGATTGGCAGAAAGTACCCGAATGAGTGTAATTGAAATTCCTATTTCACAAGTAAAAGATATTCCTGCCTTGTTTG
>CALRRW020000284.1:0-3327 GCA_943370695.1 Comamonas sp. lk
CCCGCTGAAATGACAGGAGAAAATTTATTATGCTAAAATGTATCGCTATTTCCGTGATGCTCTTTTTGCTTGTTTCTTGTGCATCAAAAGGGGATAAAACCTCAGAGACATATATTGATACCAAGCAGTTTTTTGAAACAGAAATAAAGAAATTGACGCTCATCAAAACGGGTGTGCAAAAACAATTATGGTTTGATGGGAAACAGCAAACCACCAGCACTCAAAACGTGGATTGGATAAAAGAGTTGGATGCGTTCTTATCGATTGACTTACAAAAAGCGAGCTATAAAGGTAGATTTGATATTGACACCCTCATTACAAACGATACTTTGTATGAAGTAAGGTATACTGCTAATGATATCAAAGTAGATTTACATTCATGTGTATTTAAGATACAAACATCTGATCAAAAGATGAGCAGTATTGTTGCGGTATTCGGAGACAGGAACAGTTTATATCAATCGGTTAAGATACTTAGTTACACTGTAGGCAAAGGGTATACTGTTTCCGGGAAACAAGCCGTAAAACTAGGTAATGAAATTGAGTATAAAATTATTGCGAATTTCGAAATCCCTTAACGCAAATCTATTACTTCAACTTTCGGATATTTAGCTTTATCAAACTTAAACGTTTTATCTTCCAGTTTGAAATTAGGAACCTGGTTGGTAATCGTATATGTGTGGATGGTACCGCTTTTGTCGTACACAACAGACTTTAATATTGTCTGATTGGTTTTATCAATGGTTAATTTAATTTTAAAGTAGTTACGTTTTTTGTTTGTAGGCACTAATTCGATAATAGCGATATCCTTTCCGCCTTCTTTTTTTTCTTCCGCAATTTTAGAAATAAAACCTTTGTTGTACATCGTAAAAATATCATCTATACGGATGGCATTTTCTTTGGGATTATAATTGTTTATCTGAACTTCGTTTATTTCCTGGCTGTAGGTCCAGATAGTAGTGTTGTCACAAATTATCGTCTGCCCTGCAATATCTAATTTGAAATTATTGCCCTTTACCAAAAGGGTTCCTTTTTGTTTTTCAGTAGATTTATCTGCTTTGCTTTCAACAGAATATATAAAATCAGCTTTGATTGATTTAAAAGCTTTATAACGTTTACTGATAGTGCTCAGTAGTTTTTCGGCATTTTTATCTCCGGTTCCTTTTGTTTGTGCATCAACTGCAAAACTTACAAGGGTTAATAGAATAATGATTATATTTTTCACGCTGCAAATATCGTAATATGATGAGTAAATTGAAAATTGGTTTAGTCATGTATGCTCTGACATATATCATACCAAATTAAGTCAGGTATGAATGTTTGCCGTATGAGACTCGTTCGTTGCCGTTGTTTTCTGGGCTCTCTGACAGATTGCGCTCTATTCAGATATCTGTAAATCATTATCGTCTCCGGCTCTGTCCAACAAATTCGGGTGAAGTGTTTTGGATGTCTTTATGCCCAATTTGCGTATTTCTTCCGCTTTTCTGATTAAATTCCCTTTCCCGTCAACTAATTTACCCATTGCTCCTGAATATGCTTTTTGTGAATCGTTGATTTTGTTGCCAATAGTTATCAGATCCTCAGTAAATCCTACCAGTTTGTCGTATAATTCACCCGCTCTTTTTGCGATTTCAACTGTATTTTTGTTCTGGCTTTCTTGTCGCCAAATATTAGCTACGGTGCGTAAGGTAGCCAATAAGGTGGATGGGCTTACAATTACAATATTGCGTTCAAAAGCATCATTGAACAATTGATTATCATATTGTACAGCTGCAGCAAATGCCGATTCTATTGGTACAAACAGCAAAACAAAATCCAAACTTTTAATTCCATAGAGGTTTTGATAGTTTTTGTCACTCAAACCTTTGATATGGCTTTTAAATGATTGGCCATGTTCCTTCAATGCCTGTACTTTTACCAATTCATCTTCGGCCGAAACATATCGCTCATAAGCCACTAAGGAAACTTTGGAGTCCACCACCAAACATTTCCCATCAGGTAAATTGATAACAACATCCGGCTGGTATCGTTTCCCTTCCTCTGTAGTTATACTTTCCTGCGTTTTGTATTCCCTATCTTTTACCAACCCCGATTTTTCCAAAATACTTTCCAAAATAAACTCACCCCAATTACCCTGCGTTTTGTTGTCTCCTTTGAGTGCTTTCGTGAGGTTTTGAGTGTCTTGGTGCATCTGTTGGTTTAGTCCCATGAGTTGTTTAATCTCACCTTTCAGCATATTTCGTTCGGCTGCTTCTGTATCATATACCTTTTGAACCTTGTCTTCAAAATCTTTAATGCGTTCCCGTAAGGGGGTTAAAATCCCATCTAAAGACAGTTTGTTTTGTTCGGTGAATTTTAAAGATTTTTCCTCCAGGATTTTGGAAGCCAAATTTTCAAACTCTGTTTTGAATCGTTGGTTAAGTTGCTCTACTTCTGCTTTTTGCTCAGTTAACCGCTGTTCAATATTTTTGGAGGAACTTAAAGCGGTGGTCAGTTCATTGTTCAATTTAATTATCTGGTCGTGCTTGACGGCAATTTCTGCTTTTAAGGTTTCTGTTTGCGCGCGCAGCATTGATTCTGCATTTTGTAATGCGCTCGTTTCGTTGGTGGCCTGCATGTATTTAGTTCGCCAATCTTCGGTTTCGGCCGGGTTAGATGATGCTTGAGGCGATTTACTCTTTTGAATAAACCAACCCAGAACTCCACCGATAACAATACCTATCAATAAAAAAGCAATCTCCATGTCCCTTAATTTTCCGTGAAAATACACTCAATTATTCACTCTTGCCAAAGGAGTGACATAAAATATGTGCTGCATTTTTAAACCAATTGTTATTTTGCACATCATAAAGTGGTTGCAACAAATACTACATGCTGAATAGTCAATCAAGCGATGCTGATTTATTACTGGCTTTTGGTGAGACTTATACCAAAAACAAGGCCTTCGAATGCATTTTGGATAAATACCAAAAGCGGGTGTATTGGCATGTGCGTAGAATTGTGATTGACCATGATGATGCCGATGATGTAACCCAAAATACTTTCATTAAAGTATGGGCACAATTGGATAAGTATCGTGGTGATTCTAAACTATATACATGGTTATACCGCGTTGCAACCAATGAAGCATTACAATTTATTCAAAAAAAACGTGCAGATAGAAATGTTTCGATAGATGACGATAATTCGCACTTAACCGAAACACTGATAAGCGGAACCTATTTTAATGGCAACGGGTTGGAGCTTAAACTGCAAACAGCAATATTAAGTTTACCTGATAAACAGCGAACAGTGTTTAACCTGAAGTACTACGACAATATGAAATAT
>CALRRW020000285.1:0-3283 GCA_943370695.1 Comamonas sp. lk
TGTTGTCAAATAATTCGAGCCATTGTTTAAAATGTTCGGCTCCTATTTGCAACCCGATATGTTTATCAAACGGACTCCCGCTATATTCCTGTGTGTAAAGCAGGAGGGTATTCCAAAAACGATACATTTTTTCGAGGTGTGGTTGCCAGTTTCCATCAATAATACGTGTTGCAAAAACAGGTCCTATTAAGGGATGCTGTTGTATGCCGGTGTAAAAAGTATCTACCAGTAATTTTATATCTTCAGTTGTTTCGATGTCTTTCATTTGTCAGGTGATTAAGTAATTTGGTCGGTTAGGTAATTGAGTTCATTAAGTAGTTTATTTGAGTTGCCAATTTTGCAAAATTAAATACTGCTAACTTAACCAACTAAGTCAACGTAATTACTTAATTGCTGCCCCTGCAATAGCAGAAGTGTCTTGCAGCATCATACAATCAAAATGTTTCTTCGGGCATTCAGGAAACCCAATCTTACTACACGGTCTGCATGGCAAGTTTCCAACCTCCATCTTCCAACTTCTATCTTCCATCTTGCCGTAATAGGCAGTCATTCCAAATGCAGGAACAGTGTTTCCCCAAACCGAAATAATAGGCTTTTTAAAAGCAGCAGCTATATGCATTAATCCGGTATCATGCGTAATCACTTTATCACTTAAACGGATTGCATAAGCAGACTCGTGTAGCGATAGTTTACCACATAAACTGATTACATGCGCGCCACTTTGTGCTCCTATTAATTCACCATTTGTGGCATCTTCTTTTCCACCCAGCAATACAACGGGCTGTTTTATTTGCTGGCAAATAGCAATGATTTTATCGTTTGGTAAACGTTTGGTGGCGTGTTGTGCACCAATGGCAAATGCAATAAAATCGGAGGGTAATAAAATCTCTGGATTAAACGAAAAATCCTTTGGTAAAAAAAAGTCCAATCCCAATCCATCATTTTGTACTGCAAACGTTTGCAGGGTATCCATGTACCTGTCTACAATATGCACCTTGGGAAGGTTGTTTATTTTAAGGTTAACAAAAATGGATTTTTCAATATTGAGTTTATCAAAACTAAAAGCCGGAGCGCCTATCACAGCTTTGAATAGTTGTGTGCGCAGGTTGCTGTGCAAATCAATAATATAATCGAATCCCAGCTGTTTCAGTTCCAAAGCTTTTTGCAGAATGGGCTTATCAAGCACATGCAATTTATCAATATGCGGATTGTTTGCCAAAATGGATGCAAAGGCTGGCTTGGTCAAATAATGAACCTCCGCATCTTTTACCTGCATTTTTAAACAGCGGATTACCGGAGTTGTTAAAACAATATCTCCAATAGAACTAAACCTAAGGATTAAAAATTTGGGCACTGTTTGTTGTTTATTTTAGACTATTGCCAATAGACAGAGGTCTATGGACTATGGACTATTAACTAGTTATGGTTTTCGTTGGGCAAAGTACGTATTTATTTCATCCCGTGTAAGTGCGTTTAGGCACATTTCTTTATACAATCCACCTTTGCGCGCAGCAACAGTTCCATAATACATGTCGTGATAACCTTGCAATTCGTGAGCATCCGGGTTTATGGATAGTTTTACATTTTTATTGAGCGCGTAGTCAATCCATCTCCAATCCAAATCAAGTCGATAAGGATTTGCATTAATTTCAATTACCACACCATTTGCCGCGCAGGCATCAATCATTTTTTGATGATCAACAGGATAACCCTCGCGCATGAGCAAAAGTCTTCCAGTGGGATGTCCGAGTATTGTGGTGTATGGATTTTCGATAGCTTTTAGCAATCGGGTCATTGCTTTTTCTTCGTTCATTTTTAAATTGCTGTGAACGGATGAAACAATAAAATCGAACGAAGCTAAAACCTCATTGTTGTAATCAAGCGACCCGTCAAACAAAATATCGCATTCAATTCCTTTGAAAATTTTAAAAGGAGCAAGCTGCATATTGAGTTTTTCAATTTCAATATGTTGTTTGATGATGGTTTCTTCTTTCAGTCCACTTGCATACTGAGCGGCTTTACTGTGGTCGCATATTCCTAAATATTCGTATCCCAACTCTTTGCAATACACCGCCATTTCTTCCAGTGTGTTTGCACCATCCGAATAGGTACTGTGGTTGTGTAAAATGCCTTTTAAGTCGGCAAGTTCAATAAGTTTTGGAAGTTTGTTTTCTTTGGCAAGTGCAACCTCATTAGTACCCTCGCGCATTTCGGGTTCAATGTACCGAATGTTTACACTTGAGTATATTTCCTCTTCTGAGTTGTAGTTTGTTGTTTGCATTTCGACTCCGCTCAATGCACTTTCAACTTTGAGGAGTTCTAAATGTTTTGGGGTTGCTGTAGTTTCAAATAGGGTGTAATAAAAGTCACCCTCTTCGCAGAAATAAATAATAACAGGAACAGTTTCATTTATCTTAAAATGAACTGTGGTTGGTGTAACCTCAATATCGGAAGCATTAAATGTTTCTGATATAAACTCTGCCAGTTCATTTTCATCACAATCAATGGCAACACATACTTCAAGCTCATCAATGATTTCGCATTTACGCCTGATGCTACCCGTTAAACTAATTTCTGAAATGGCATCAAATGCGCGCAACGCCTCCACTAAATCGAGTGCTAGTTTTTCAACCTTGGCATAATGAAATTTGTTTGCGTTGGCAAAAATAAACTCTATGCTTTCCTTAACTCCTTGTTGTGTTTTTTCACCAAAACCTTTGGCTTGTGCAAGCCTGTTTTCATTGCAGGCATAAAGTAATTCACCAATACTTTCAATCCCCAACGTGTTCCATATGAATGCAATTTTTTTGGGTCCGATGCCTTTTACGCGAAACATATCGCGCACGCCTTGCGGGGTATTATCAATCATTTCCTGTAGTTCAGGAAATGTTTCTGTTTGGTTTATTTCGAATATTTTAGAGGCTAAACTTTTACCCACTCCATCAATTTTTTCAAGTTCGGCAATTGTTTTACCGGCAAGAGGGATTTGAAGTTTATCTATTTTAAAAGAAGCTGCGTTATACGATTTTATCTTAAAATCATTTCCACCATGCAATTCACTCAGGTTGGCGTATAGTTTTAAAACATCTGCGATATCGGAGTTTGTCATTTGGTGTGTGGAGTTGTGGCTTTATATTAATTGTGTTGGTTGCCGCAAAAGTTGCTGTTAACTATAAACTAAAATTCAATTTCCTTTAACTCAATTGCCTTATCAAATTCAACCCAAATCATGGTATATGTTTCTTTGGTATACAAAATCATGATACGTTTGGTTGTTTGGTTC
>CALRRW020000286.1:0-3274 GCA_943370695.1 Comamonas sp. lk
TGTGATACAAGCACACAAGCCACCACAAACACAATCAATCCCGCCAACAGCAACAATCTGGACTGAACAGATTTGCTTGCAACAAAAGCGAACAATGTTTTGAACTCGGCCGCCAGAAAAAGGTATAGCAAAAAATACAATACTGCCAAAAACCTGACCTCTATGGCAATGGGCACACTCAGGGCACAGGTAGCCAACAGGTATATTAAGATGAATTTAAACCCTCTTGTTTGCAGCCATTTTCTCCAGTGAATGGTGGCCAGTACAAAACCGAAGAACCAAAGTACATAGTTCAGCACCGAAAACCACAACACGGGTTTGATATGGTAGATATAGGGCGTATTGTATTTGATGTCTAAACCGTTGAATAAATTTTTCCAAAACCATAAAACGCATGTGGGATGTGCAGCCACATAATCAAAATACTGATTGTAATTTTTAATGGAATCAATTTCTACTGAGCCCACCTTTGTACGATCATGAAGATAAAACACAGGAGCAATTGCATAACAATCAAAATCGCCTACGTAAGTCTCAAATTTCTGAACATTTAACCCCCATTTAAGCTGACCCAGATACAGACTTTGTCCCCAGTAATAAGCCTCTGTTGGTTGTAAAAAGGTTTCGCTTTTCCACACCTTTTTATTTAACATATACTGTGGAATATTGAGTGCAATGGCGGTGGTTAAAAGCAGTACTACTTTACCCAATTGTCCATACCATTTTTCCTTTGCCACCCAAAAATAAAATAAGGGATAAACGCCCAGCAACAAATTATAAATGGGCCTGGTATTAAAACAGAACCCACAAATAAGGCCCACACAGATAATATGGACAATTGAAATTTTATCGGTCCATAGCAGTAAAAAACCATACAACAGTAAAAACAAACATATAAAATCGGTAAGGGGACACGAAAAATACCTGAACCAAAAAACATTGGCGATAACAACCAATATTAGCTTGTTCACCACCCCCATTTTATAACTTGTAATTTTGGTATACAAACCGGGCAGCACGTACCAGAGTCCCCAGGTTGTAAACACAGCGCTCAAACATTTAAAGGTGCTTATTTCGTGCCAATTGAGATAACCGAGTATTTCGATTAAGGCATAATTAAACAATGGAAACAAGACACCCCTGGTGGTAGTGTGATTGTACATATTAAACACCCCATCAATATTAAACTCTCTTCCACATTCCCAATACCGTTCGGCATCATAATAAAAATGTTGCAGTCCGAAAAAATACTGAACAACAGACAATAGCAAACAAAGCGACCAAAAGATCTTTGTTGCGTGTTTTTCCAATCGAAGATTGAGTTTTTCGGTAATATCCATTCTAGCAAATATGTATAAAATAAAATAATCTGCCCAAAAAAATGAACCATCAAAAATGCAGGCAAAGTTGTTAATTGCACCCCATGCTTGAATACCTAAAACAACACAAGGCCATTATTTTTGATATGGATGGTTTACTGATAGACTCGGAACCGTATTGGAAAATTGCCGAAAAGGAAGTTTTTGGACAACTGGGTTTAAACCTTGATGATGATTTACTCAGGCAGGTAATGGGTTTCCGGCTGTCGGAAGTAGTGAAACACTGGTATGCTTATCAACCTTGGGAAGCACCTGACTTTGCCAAAACGGAACAGGCTATATTGGATTGTATGCAGGTGCATATTCAACAAAACGCAACAGCCATGCCGGGTGTGCATGTTTTATTGGAAACCTTGCACAAGCATCATATACCCATGGCGGTTGCTTCTTCATCGGCCATGAGTTTGATTGAAGCGGTTGTAACCAAGTTGGGCATCGGCCATTATTTTAACCTATTGTGGTCGGCCGAATACGAGCCTTATGGCAAACCGCATCCGGGAATTTTTATCACCACAGCCCACAAAATGCAGGTACAGCCGGTTGATTGCTTGGTGCTGGAAGACTCCATCAATGGGGTGATTGCAGCCAAGGCAGCCCGCATGAACTGTATTGCGGTTCCCGAAACAGCCACGCGGAACGATCCGAGGTTTGCCATTGCTGATGTTAAAATCAGCTCGCTCCTGGAACTTGTTTAAACATCCCTTTCGCGCAAATAATTTGCTCAATTCTATTCGCAGTTAAGCCTCTTTTGCAATTCTTGCTTATCTTGCCGCCCATTTTAAATATACTTATATAACTTAACAAAACACAATGGAATTGGTTAACAATGATTACCACGCAGGAGGCGTAAGACTACTTGATGTAGCAGCAGAATTTGGCACCCCCGTTTATGTATATGATGCAAACAAGATTGTAGAGAAATTCAACCAACTGAAGCATGCATTTAAACCGTTAAACGTGAAGCTCAAATACGCGTGTAAGGCATTGAACAATACCAATATTTTAAAATTACTTAAAAACGAAGGTGCAGGACTGGATACCGTTTCCATCAATGAGGTACACCTTGGTTTGCGTGCGGGCTTCTCGCCCGACCAAATTATTTTCACTCCCAACTGTGTAAGTTTTGATGAAATTAAACAAGCGGTTGCATTGGGCGTTCACATTAATATTGATAATATCAGCATCCTTGAGCAATTCGGAAATGAGTATGGCAATACGGTACCGTGCTGCATTCGCCTCAACCCGCATATTATGGCTGGTGGCAACAGCAAAATTTCAACCGGCCATATCGATTCAAAATTTGGCGTTTCTATTTACCAGTTGCGCCACGTGTTGCGTGTTATCAAATCGAGCAATATCAATGTAAACGGGTTGCACATGCACACGGGTTCCGATATTTTGGATGCTGGTGTATTTTTACAAGGTGCCGAAATTTTATTTGAAGCAGCCAAGGATTTTCCGGATTTGCAATTCATTGATTTTGGCAGCGGATTTAAAGTGGCCTACAAAGAAGGTGATATCACCACGGATGTGGAAGAACTGGGTGCAGCCATTGCACAACGTTTTATAGAGTTCACCAAAGAATACGGCAGGGATTTAGAATTGTGGTTTGAACCGGGAAAATATATTGTGAGTGAATCAGGTTTTTTCCTGGTGAAAACAAATGTGATTAAACAAACCACAGCAACTGTGTTTATCGGAGTAGATTCGGGGTTAAACCATTTAATCCGTCCGATGTTGTACGATTCGTACCATACCATTTTAAATATATCGAACCCTGAAGGTAAACAACGTATTTACACTGTGGTGGGAAATATTTGTGAAACCGATACATTTGGTTGGGACCGTAAAATTACGGAAACCAAAGAAGGTGATATTTTATGTTTTAAAAATGC
>CALRRW020000287.1:0-3271 GCA_943370695.1 Comamonas sp. lk
GTATCATCAGTGTCATATACCAATAGCAAAGCGGGAACCACATCAACAGTATTGTACACATACGATGATTCGTTAAATGTATTGCTCACTCAAAATCCACCGAACGAAGGATTGTTGAACACTGTTGGTACATCTGGATTAATGGTAAATTTAATGGATAAATCTACAGATATGGACATCTATTTCAACCATTCAACTCAACTGAATGAGGCATATTTAGTAGCTAATACAATAGGGTCAAATGATAGATTGTATTCGTTAAACCTTCTTTCGGGTAGTGCTACGCCAATTGGATTTATTGGAATGGGCATTGCTGTAAAAGATATAGCTATTCAATTGGATTCAACCCCGGTAATACAACCAACAGGTTTGAATGCATACGATGGTGAAGGTAGCGTAAAAACAAATGCGTATCCGAATCCAATGACAGACAAGTTGACGCTTCAATTTGTGCTTTCCCAAAATGGAATTGTGACTACCGAAATCATTGATATTACAGGTAAAACAGTGACCCCAATAACAGCTATCGATAGCAGAATAGGAAGTAATGCCATTCACTTTGATACAAGCTTATTGCAAAACGGTGTGTATTTTATTCGCTTGCAAATAAATGGAATAGCTACCTATGTTAAAGTAATCAAGTAACCAATAAGTAATTAACAATAGCAAAGGGCAGCGCAGATTATTCTTCGCTGCCCTTTTTGTTGCGGTTTGTGGGTTGTTTAAAACCACTATGTTTATTAGATAAAACCTATAAATTTGCCCACGCTCAATTAAAATTAAATATGGAACCCGTAGCACCTTATAAACCTAAAAACAAAATTCGCATTGTTACTGCAGCAGCTCTTTTTGACGGCCACGATGCCGCCATCAATATTATGCGCAGAATTATACAGGCAACCGGTGCCGAGGTTATTCATTTGGGACATGACAGAAGTGCCGAAGAGGTTGTGGATACCGCCATCCAGGAAGATGCCAATGCCATTGCAATGACTTCCTACCAGGGTGGTCATGTGGAGTATTTTAAGTTTATGTACGACTTGCTCAAACAAAAAGGATGTGAGCATATTAAAATCTTTGGTGGTGGAGGCGGAACTATTTTGCCTGAAGAGATTGCAGAATTACAAGCTTATGGTATAACCCGTATTTACCACCCTGATGACGGACGTGCAATGGGGTTGCAAGGCATGATTAATGATATGCTGGAGAAGTGTGATTTTGCTACAGGTCAGAATTTGAATGGTGAAGCAAAACAGTTAAAAGATAAAGATTATAAATCCATAGCGCGTTTGATATCGGCTGCTGAAAACAACCATGATGAATTTAAGAAGGTATTTAATGCTGATTCCATTCAGGTTCATCAGCACGTTTCTCCGGTTCTTGGAATAACAGGTACTGGAGGTGCAGGTAAATCCTCTCTAGTAGATGAATTGGTGCGGAGGTTTTTGTTGGATTTTCCGGAGAAAACAATTGCTATTATTTCGGTTGATCCGAGTAAACGCAAAACAGGCGGTGCACTACTGGGCGATCGTATCCGCATGAATGCGATTAAAAACCCTCGTGTGTATATGCGTTCGCTTGCTACCCGTCAGAGTAACCTCGCTTTGTCTAAACATGTGCAGGAAGCAATTGATATCGTGAAGGCAGCTAATTTTGATTTGATTGTGTTGGAAACATCAGGAATCGGACAAAGCGATACCGAAATCATGGATCACAGTGATGTTGCATTGTATGTGATGACACCTGAATACGGTGCCGCAACACAATTGGAAAAAATTGACATGTTGGATTTTGCCGACATTATTGCCATCAATAAATTTGATAAAAAAGGTGCGCTCGATGCATTGCGTGATGTTAAAAAACAATACCAGCGCAATCACCAGTTGTTCGATAAAAACCCGGATTCAATGCCCGTTTTTGGCACCATTGCCAGCCAATTTAATGATCCCGGGATGAACAGTTTGTACAAAGCGGTGATGGACAAGATGGTTGAAAAAACACAATCGGCATTGCAATCTACTTACCATATAAGTGAGGAAATGAGTGAGAAGATATACATCATTCCTCCTGCGCGCATCCGTTACCTATCAGAAATTACCGAGAATAACAGAGGCTATGATAAATGGGTAAACAAACAAGTGAGTATTGCCGATAAATTATATGGTTTGCAAAGCGCAATCAATACACTGGCTGAGGCAAAACATCCGGATAAAAATTTGTTGACTGCACTTGAAGCTGCTTATAAAGAAATTGAGCTTAACCTCGATCCCAAGAATAAGTTGTTTTTGGAAAACTGGGAAGCCAAAAAAGCACAGTATACAAATGAGTTTTATGAGTTTAAGGTGCGCGATAAAGTGTTAAAAATTAAAACGCATACGGAGTCATTATCGCATTCGCAAATTCCCAAAGTGGCTGTTCCGAAGTTTAAGGCATGGGGCGATATTTTACGCTGGGCTTTACAGGAAAACTTCCCTGGAGATTTCCCATATACTGCTGGTATCTATCCGTTTAAACGTGAGGGAGAAGATCCAACCCGTATGTTTGCCGGAGAGGGTGGACCGGAGCGCACCAACAAACGTTTTCACTACGTATCGGAAGGAATGCCGGCCAAACGTTTAAGTACTGCTTTTGATTCGGTTACATTGTATGGAAATGACCCCGACCACAGACCTGATATTTATGGAAAAATTGGTAACTCAGGAGTAAGTGTGTGGAGTTTGGATGCAGCCAAAAAGCTGTATTCAGGTTTTAACCTAGCCGATCCCAAAACTTCTGTATCAATGACCATCAACGGTCCTGCAGCAATCATTTGCGCATTTTTCATGAATGCTGCAATCGACCAGCAATGTGAAATCTATATCAAACAAAATGGTTTAGAAGAAGAGGTTAACAAAAAGATAGATGCCATTTTTAAAACGAGGGGAACATCGCGCCCAACATATAACGAACAAAAACCTGAAAGCAATGATGGCTTGGGTTTGATGTTGCTAGGCGTTACGGGTGATATGGTTTTGCCTGCTGATGTGTATGCAAAGATTAAAATTGAAACACTAAAACAAGTTCGGGGTACGGTGCAGGCCGATATTTTAAAAGAAGACCAAGCACAAAATACCTGTATTTTCTCTACAGAATTTTCGTTACGTGTAATGGGTGATGTGCAACAGTATTTTATCAATAATGCTGTACGTAATTTCTATTCGGTTTCAATTAGTGGTTACCATATTGCCGAAGCCGGTGCTAATCCTATAACTCAATTGGCATTAACCCTTTC
>CALRRW020000288.1:0-3263 GCA_943370695.1 Comamonas sp. lk
TGTACAAAAGCAATATGCAGATAATGGCATCGGAAGGTGGGCGGTTATTGAAAAGGCAACGGGCAATTTTGTGGGATGGAGCGGATTGAAATTTATTACCGAATACGAAAACAATCGAATTCGTTTTTATGATGTGGGTTACCGGCTTATGCCAAAGTACTGGGGGAAAGGATATGCTACCGAATCGGCCAAAGCCGCCATTGAATATGGGTTTACTAAACTGAACGTAACGGAAATAATAGGCAGTGCAAATGTTGAAAATGTGAAGTCGAGAAGGGCGCTGGAAAAGTGCGGATTAACCTTTGTTGAGAAATTTATGTGGAAAGACATTCCCTGTGATTGGCTGAGAATAACAAAAGCGGAGTGGGAGCAGCAACAAAAAAGGAGGGATGAAGCGTAACGGTTCCGATGGTTTTTATGGAAGGAGAAAAAGTATAAATTTATTACAAACACTATTTATGAAATTAGTATTCAAACAATTTTTGATGTGCCTGTTATTGCTGTGTGCATGGAACAGCATTATTGCGCAACAGGCCATTCCGTATGGCGACAATCTGAAGGTTGGGAGGTATATTCAACTTAATGGTGTAAAACATTATTACGAAGTATATGGCGAGGGAACCCCGTTGCTGCTTATTCATGGAAATTCAACAGGCATAAAAGGCTGGGCAGCGCAAATACAATATTTTAGCAAAAAATATAAGGTGTATGCCATTGATTGCCGGGGCAGGGGGAAATCGGAACTGGGAAAGGATACGTTGACCTATATTCAACAAGCAAGAGACATGGCCCAATTTATACAACAGTTAACGTTGGATTCGGTTGTGGTAGTCGGTAAAAGTGACGGAGGAATTATTGCAATCTTAATGGGCATTTATTACCCGGCACACCTTCATAAAATAGTTTCCTTTAGCGCCAATATGGTTCCCGATACCAATGCATTGTATCCCGAAACAGTTGCTGAAATAAAGGCAGAACGAATACATGCAGATAAAATGTTGGCTGCAAAAGACACCGCACAAAATTGGTACCTCGTGCAACAACGTAATCGAATGATGGAGTTTCAACCTCATATTGGTGCCACCGATTTACGAAAAATAACTGTTCCTGTCCTGGTAATGTCGTGCGATAGGGATGTGATAAAAGAAGAACATACCTTTTTTATATACCAACATATTCCGAATGCCAACTTAGCAATCATTTCGGGAGAGAAACATCAGCTGGCCAAGCAGAATCCGGAACTGTTTAATGCTACGGTTGACAAATTTTTGAGCGAACCTTTCAAGGATCGTTTGTATCGGTTTGCTAAATAATGCTAAGAATAGCATCATGATTATAGCATTACCACAACATCATTTAACACAGTTGCATAAAGAAACAATTATGCGACTGTGGAACAATGAATATCCGCATCAACTTGCTTTTTCGGCACTTGCGGATGTGGATGCGTACTTAAACAATCTACACCATCAAACACATTATTTTGCGATAGATGAAACAGGCCAAATTCGAGGATGGGCCTTTAAATTTGTGCGCGAAGGAGAAAAATGGTTTGCAATGATTTTGGATAGTTCTGTTCACCAAAAGGGCCTTGGAACAAAATTGTTGAGCGAACTCAAACAGCATGAAAAGGAATTAAACGGATGGGCTATTGACCATGAGCGATATACCAAATCGAACGGAGATATATACTCCTCACCCATTCAGTTTTATTTAAAGAATGACTTTGTAGTGTGTAATGAGAGCAGGCTCGAAACAGAAACATTATCGGCAGTAAAAATAAGGTGGAATAACCAACAGATTAAGATGGTTCAATACCTTCCGGCTCACCAGGCCGAAATCGATACTATGATGCAGCAAATTGCAGCAGAATTTTTGTTGCCACCGCCACCAGCGTCATACAAACCCGATTTGCCCGATTTTTATTGGGTTGCGATGTTTAACGATAAATTTATGGGAACCATTGCCTTAAATAAGATTGGCGATTACGGAGTATTAAAGAGAATGTTTTTGCTAAAGGAATTCAGGGGAACAGGCGTTTCGCAAGTTATGTTCCATACGGCTCTGGAGTGTTGCATGGAGAACCGGCTCAATACTTTGTATTTGGGAACCATTGACCAGTTTGTTGCAGCACAAAAATTTTATGCAAAAAATGGTTTTTCAAAAATTGAAAGGAGCGAGTTGCCTGCTGATTTTCCGCACAATCCCATTGATACCCTTTTTTACGTTCGCAACAATATAATCCGCTAAAAATGAAAACAACCACTCTCCTATTGTGTATCATCACATTCGTAAGTAATTGTTTTGGCCAACAAAAACGGATGGCTGATTTGCGCCTACAACTGCAAACACTTACAAACTCATACAAAGCAACTATTGGAGTAGGCATTATTGATGTTGAAAGCGGAGATACGCTGACAATTAACAATGACCATACGTTTCCGATGCAAAGCGTTTACAAATTTCCGCAGGCATTATATGTATTGCATTTGGTTGATAAACATAAACTCTCCTTGAGCCAAAAAGTACATGTAAGCAAAGAAGATGTTGAGCCACCAACCTGGAGTCCGTTAAAGAAAAAGTATCCGGATGGAAATGTGGATGTAACAATAGCAGAACTGCTCTATTATTCGGTATCGATGAGTGACAATATAGCCTGCGACTTGTTGTTTAAAGTAATGAAGGGACCTAAAGGGGCAAACAGGTATATTCACTCTTTAGGGTTTGAGGATATTCATTTGATTAATACGGAGCATGAGATGCACAGTGATATGTCGCTGCAGTTTAAAAACGCGAGCAGTCCATTATCCATGTCGAAACTATTAACAGGGTTTTACAAGAATCAGTATTTATCGGATTCGAGTTATCGGTTTTTAAAACACCTGATGACAGCATCTTCCAATAGTTTTAAACGCATCAAAGGGTTATTGCCTCCCGATATTGAAGTTGCCCACAAAACGGGCACCGGAGGTGAGGACAGCAATCATATCAGAAGCGCCTGTAATGATGTTGGTATGATTACACTGCCGGATGGAAACCATATTGCGCTCACGCTTTTTGTTTCACGCTCGGCCGAAACATACGAAAACGATGAGAAAATAATGGCCCTCATAAGCAAAAGGATTTACGAATATTTAACCGGAAAACAACTATTGTATTTTGAAAAAGACGAAATGGTTTCGGCAAATAATGATACGTTGCCATACAGGTTATTGTCACCGCAAAATGAACAGATTCATCAGCAATACCCTTTGGTAATATAC
>CALRRW020000289.1:0-3262 GCA_943370695.1 Comamonas sp. lk
CAGCAAGGCATTTGGCAACGGAAGGTATGTTGTATGTTGAAATAAATGCGTTGTACGGCAACGAAGTAAAAGCCAATATGGAAACACATCAGTTCACCGATGTAACCATCACAAAAGATATGCAGGGTAAGGATCGAATTGTATCCGGAAGATGGCGCTAACTTATTCTTTGATTCTGAAAGGATCTGAGAATTTTACATCATTCACGTATGAATAATCTGTGAGTGTTTTTAAGAATGCCACCAGCGCAGCTTTATCCACTTTGCTTAATTCGAGTCGGATGGGTTGGTCAGATAATCCGGTCATTTGGCCGGTTTGTTTATCAAAAATGGCTTTGAGGTTCCAATCTAAGTCGGGATGGTTTTGCACTCCTGAATTGTAATGTTCAATAACCTCTTCCAATGTTTTAAAACGACCATCATGCATATACGGTCCGGTAAGTTCAATATTGCGCAGTGACGGAATTTTGAAACCGCCATTTATGCCCTGCCCATTAAAGTTCCGGTTATCATTCTCGGGTAAATCTCCGGTACCTTCATCGTTATAATCCAAATCCAATCCGATATTGGCAACACCACCCCAGCTTGAACTAAAGTCGGGTTCTACATGGCAATTTTTGCAATACAACTTTTGGGTAAACAGATCCTTGCCCAATAGTTCAATTGGGTTAAAATTGGCAAATTCCGATTCTCTCCCGATATCATATTTGGATTGGTGGCTTCTCATGGAAGCTAAAAAATTTGTTAATGCTTCACTGATTTTTAGTTCAGTAACCTCACCGCTGCCATAAGCTTTGATAAATAAATCCTTGTAGTAAGGTGTTTGTTTGATATTGGCCACCACATTCTCCATCTTATCAAATCCCATTTCAATATGGTTTTGGATGGGTTTAAGCACCATTGTTTGCAGGTTGTTTTCTCTCAAATCCCAGAAAAATCCGTTTTCCCTGTCGGCATTCATAATGGCGAGTGAGTTTCTTTTTGTTTTTGCAGCGGTAACACCACCGCTCAGTTTTTGTCCATCGCTGAACGCATACAACTGAATATGGCAACTTGCACAGGCAATGGTATTGTTGATGGATAACATTTTATCATAAAACAATACACGACCAAGTGTTGCTTTGTTGTTTTCCACCGGCATTCTGTTGAATGGAATATGCGAAGGTTGGGTGAATGATGCGTATTCATAAGGCTGAGCCGGCAGTTGAGGTTCAAGGTTATTGAGTTGGGTTTCGCCTACCTTTTTTTCTTTGGTACAAGCCACAATAAGTAAAACTGAGCATGCAGCCAGCAGGAATAAAACAGATAGCTTTTTCATGGGTTTAGGTATTTAGGTTTGCAGGAATTATCAAATAGATTTACTAAGATACTTAATTTTATTAAAAAACAACATTTAGGTTCACAAAAAATGGTAGAATGAACTGTGTTGATTTTGAGTCGGTAAACGTTTCAGGAACGGTATTGTTGGGGTTGCTTGAGGTGGTTTTGGAACCGCCCTTTGTTTGTGTTGTATAAAATGCCGTTTCGGTACCCAGGCATATCCATTTATTGATGTTAAACTGCAGTCCCAAAACAGGTCCGTAACCAAATGTCTTTTCATTGGAAGCTATTTCCGTTCTAACGGTTATGGGTTCAAAGGGAGGATTTGGATTAAAACTTGGTGATGTGGAAACGGTTGAGGTAGAAGAGGTTTCATTGATATAATCCAACCCATAATACACAATCCAGCGTTTCGAAATAAGTTGCTGAACCTCCAATCCTACACGTGCCGAGCGTGTTTTGCTGTCATCGGAACGTTCATTGTTCTGCTGTTCGGTATTGGAATAATTGTGGGTTGTACTGTATCCGAATCCAACACGTGGTCCGATGAGCAGGGAAGGAAATTGATTCCAGCCGGTTAAAAATTTACCATTAAAACTAAACGGACTTACGGGTGCAGTGGTGCTGTTGAGCACCACAAATTGTTTGAGGAAACTGGAGGCATCAAATCCTATCTGACCCTGAAACCGCAGCGTGTTACCGTGAAACAAGGAATCGGGCTGCGCACTAACACCGATAAATAAGCATAGGAGGGCGGATAAGGAGAGTATTTTTTTCATAAGGTTATTTTAAACAACAAGTATATCGTAATTTTTTATGTTTTAGTATAGCCGCTTATCAAACTTATTTTTTTTAACGGGGATTTTCGCTTGTTTTGGAACCTAATTTTTTGACATGAAAAAATATATTTCAGTTTTAGCACTTGTGTGTGCGGTAACAATTGCCTTTGCACAATCAACCCAATATGAAAAGCGAACCTCACCTGATGGTAAGTTTACCTATTTAACCGTTCCGGGTGATCCGCTCGGGGTTCGGATTTACACTTTGAGCAACGGACTTACGGTTATGCTTTCGGTAAATAAAACGGAGCCGCGCATTCAAACCCTCATTGCTACCAAAGCAGGAAGCAAAAACGATCCTTCTGATAATACAGGATTGGCGCATTACCTGGAGCATATGTTGTTTAAGGGTACCGATAAATTCGGAACCAAAGACTGGGCAACCGAAAAAGTGCAATTGGATAAAATTGATGCGCTGTATGAAAAATACAACAAAACAAAAGACGAAGCACAACGCAAACAAATATACCATGAAATTGATTCGGTATCGGGAGTAGCTTCTAAATATGCTATTGCCAACGAATATGATAAAATGTTGTCGACTATTGGTGCAACGGGAACCAATGCGTTTACATCACTTGAACAAACAGTTTATGTAAATGATATTCCGCAAAACCAGGTGAACAACTGGCTTGCCATTGAGGGCGAACGTTTCCGCAGCCCGGTATTGCGTTTGTTCCACACCGAATTGGAAGCAGTATACGAAGAAAAAAACATTGCATTGGATAATGACCAGCGCAAAGTATTCGAAGCATTGATGACCAACTTGTTTACCAAACATGCTTATGGTACACAAACAACAATCGGAACGGTTGAACATTTGAAAAACCCATCGCTTATTAAAATCAGAAACTACTTTGATACGTATTATGTGCCCAACAATATGGCCATTATCATGGTAGGTGACTTGGATCCGGATAAAACCATCGCTACCATTGCCGAAAAATTCTCGTACATGCAATCGAAGCCTGTACCTGCATATAACTTTGCCTCAGAGCCTGTGCGCACCGCCCCAACTGTGGTGAATGTATACGGACCTGATGCTGAAAATTTAATGATTGGTTACCGCTTGCCAGGCGCATTAACCAAAGAAGCAAAATATTT
>CALRRW020000290.1:0-3256 GCA_943370695.1 Comamonas sp. lk
ATCCATCGTTGGCATACTTATTCTTCCTCCGTATGGCGACCATGCTCCCAAACCGGTATCATCATACAAAATAAACAAAACGTTAGGTGACCCCTCGCGAGCCTTTTTACGAATAAAAGGGCCCCAGTCTGCTTTGGAATCGCGCACATCCAACTTTACCTCTCCTTTAAACGGCTGCTGTTGCGCATTCGTTGTTACCATGCATAGGCTGGTGGCCACCAGGAATGAGGCCTTGAGTAATGTTTTACCAATCATAAAAATTGTTTTAAAGTTAACAATGGTGTTGTTCGACTTTTCACAGCAATATTTTTCAGTAAGGGGTAGTTTATAAGTAGCTAGTAAATCGTTGATGGATTGTTGAGATAATTGTAAAGGCTTATATAAACAAATATATAACATCACATCAAAAAAGGTGCATTAGATTTTAAAAAAAAGCATTATTTGAAACGCTTACTTGAATCCGAAGTTCATATAAATTTGCTGGTAGTCGGGGTTCTGTGGCTCAAGTTGATACAGCCTTTCAGCATAATATTTGGCTTCTGCTATTTTGTTTGCCTGCAAATAAAAATACGTTAATGCATAGGTTATTTTAGCAGAACGGGGATTCATTTTATACCCTTCTTTTAATACCCCTTCGCTTAGTTGGGGTTGTTGGGTTTGTTGCAACAACAACCCGTAATTATAATACAAATCGGGATTGGTTGATTTGCGTTTTACCGCTTTATCAAAATTGATAATGGCCTTTTTTGAATCACCCATCTCATAAAACAGCAAACCCAGGTTGTAATAAATACGGTCGTTGGTTGGATCCAGTTTTTCGGCAAACAGCAGTGTCTTGAGCGCCTCCTCATTGTTCCCAACACTATTATAAGCGGCCGACAAGTTGAGGCGCGCATAGTTCATCATCTTGTCTTTTTCCAATCCGCGAACATAATGACTGATTGCATTTCCATAATCGCCTGCTTGCAATTCGTAATCGGCAACCATTACATTCCCCACAGCAAAATCGGTTTGGTATTGCAGGAATTTTTGATTCTCCCCATCGGCAGCAGCATAAGCAGTCTTAATTTGGGCCGGTATAGCCTGTGGAGGCAGCCTGTGGTATAAATCTGCGGCAGCAATTCTTACTGCGCGTACTTTATCCGATAAACTTTTCTGAGCACCCTGCATCCACACTTCAGGTGAAAAATTTTCAAGAGAGCGCAATGCCTGATAACGAACAAGTGCTTTCAAGTCTGTTAATGCTGCCAGCAATACTGCAGCACTTTTGGGTGTAACAATATCTCCCAAATAAAAAGCAGCTGTTGCCCTGGCTATTTCAGGTTGCGATGTATCCGAAACAAGTTTTATTAAATGACTTTCACTTTTGGTGTTGAGCAAACTTCCGGGTAATAAATCATCCGAAAAATGATAGGCTCTTTGGGGTCCATATCTTTTCACAATTATATCGGCTGCCCATTTAGCCGATTGTTTTGCATGACAACTGTTACACGTGTTTGGTGTATTGTACACTACGGACTGATCGGGGCGCGGAATACGGAAACTATGGTCTCTCCGCTGGTCATTGCCCATATATGTTTTTTCAGGCATGTGGCAACTTACACATTCGGCACTTTTGGTATTGGTTGTATGAAAATGATGTTTAGGTGAATCATACTTGGGTTGATGACAGCTCAAACACATGGCATTTCCCGCTAACAACAATTTACCCGAATGAGGATTATGGCAATTACTGCAGGTTACATTATGATGGTACATTTTGCTTTGCGCAAATGATCCGTACTCATAATCTTCATTCATGATTTGACCATCTGCTTCATAATTGTCATTGCTAATAATAGCCGGAATTAAATTGTCGAGTAACTCTTCAGAATAAATTGTTGCGTCCGTTACATCCGTTTTGCGTGCATGACAGGGTGCACAGTTTTTAATTTGCAACGCATTGGTTTTACTGGTCACTTCACTTAATCCCGAATATGCACGTTTGCTTCCGCTTTGATACTCATCCGATGCGATATACTCCAAATGTTGGGAACCGGGCCCATGGCAACTTTCACACGCCACGTTTATTTCGGAGAAAGAAGTATGGTATTCGTCTTTTACAAAGTCATATTTCTTTTGCAGATTGGTGGAGTGACAAGATGCGCACATGGTATTCCAGTTTTGTCCGTTGCCTGTCCAGTGAAGCCAGTCATTGGAGGCAATTTTTTGATGAGGGTATTGGTGAAACCACCTGTTGTTTTTAGAATCCCAGCTTACCCTTGTGGCCTGTAATTTGCCACCAGGTTGTTCAATTAAATATTGCTGCAACGGGAAAAAACCAAATGTATATTTCACTTCAACAGCTGCATTTTTTCCATCCCTTCCCTCCATATTGATAAAGTACTTTCCATCCTTTTTAAAGAAATGATTTTGTACGCCATCGGCAATGTAATCACTTGCAAAAGTGCCTAAAACGGTGCTGTCATTGGGCAATTCCATTGCCCGGAAATGGTCTGATGTTTCCCAATCTTTAAATTCCTGTGCATGGCATTTTTGGCACACGGCCGAACCCACATATGTTTTATTTTCATTGCTTACTGTTTGTGAAGCAGGATTGGGGTTCTTGTCAAAACAGGATTCAAACAATAGCGTTGCTCCAAAAATGAACAAAAAAATGATTGCTAAAAGACAGGTTTTGTTTTTCATAGAAACAGGTCACATGCTGCCATGGTGGAGCGCTACCAAAAGTATGGTGCGCGTGTTACAAAAACAACAGCACTTCATTAATGGCCCATACAACCCTATTTGTGCTGTTCAAACATCCATTTCCAAACTTCAGCATTGCCATATACTTCGTTTAAGATATTATGTTTTAAACCGGGTATCTCCGAGTATTGCGGATGGCCTCCTTTTCGTTTAATGGCATCTATCATCAGGCGGCTATACTTTGCTTCATTCACTTTATCGTCACCACCATGAAATGCCCAAAGCGGAACATCCTTTATCACTATAGCTTTGGCTGTATCAGCAACCGATGCCAGCGGAACAGCACAAGCAAACAATTCCGGCTCCCGCGAAATGATATCAAAGGTTCCTTCTCCTCCCATTGAAAAACCTGTCACATAAATGCGGGTTGAATCAATATTATGCGATTGAATCAATGTATGAATCAATTCCAAAACTTGTGTTGTAGCAACTGTTGGTTTGCTTGCAAGACTGTTGGGAAAATCCGGAAACGAAACCCACATATCCTTTATCGGGCAATGTGGCACTA
>CALRRW020000291.1:0-3240 GCA_943370695.1 Comamonas sp. lk
TTTCTCATACTATCAAGAAAGCTCAGTATTCCTTTCCTATTATTGTTAATAAAAGGAGGACTTGAACCTAAGCCAGCTGGTGGATATTCGTTTGATTTTAGTTTTTCAATATCACCAGATGATAATTTTGTTGATACGGTAATCCGGTCTTTCTCAAAAGTTAATCTTTCAAAATCATCCAACTCAAACCATAATTTTTTTATACTAAAGGGAATGGGAGAGTCTGCGGATATTGACTCTTCGGGTACATTTAATCTATTTTTTTTAGAACTTTCAATTTTCGCTTCAACAACTTTTTCTCTTACATACTCCAATTGTGAGTCATTTAAGTTTCCTGTAAAAATAGACATGAGTTCATTAAAGGGTAAAGCCCAAAAAGGAATGTACAGTTTGTCTTTTTTTTCTTTTGGTGTTTTTTCAATAACTCTTGAGTATTTAGAAAGAGCATCATTATATTCTCCATGAGGATCTATTACTAAAATTCTAGAACTAGGGAACCCTCGTTTGGCAATTGCCTCTAATAAAACAGAAACGGAATTCGACTTTCCACTTCCTGTTGATCCTACAATTGCACAATGTCTTGAGATAAGTCTATTTAAATCGATTTTAGCATCCAAACTTTCTGAAGCACTAATATTTCCTACTGTAATAGAATTAGAATCTTCATAACCTCCATAAATAATATCTAAATCGTTAATAGTTACTAAATGAACCTTATCGCCTGTTGTTGGATATTGAGTTACTCCTCTCTCAAATTTTTTCCCAACTTGTTCTCCTGCTAAAACAATATTTATCCATCTTGTATTTTTCGAGGAGTCGTAATCTTTTGGCACTAAATTTCTTAAGTTTTCAGGAATTGCAGCTGACCCTATTTGTGTTACAATGCCATACAAATTTGCATATCCTAATGAGATTTTAACAAATGACCCAATTTGCCCAACACGATAAACTACTCCATGAATAATTGGCATATTAGATTTAATATTATCAAATAATTTAACAGAAATATTGTTTCCACTTATACTGTCAATTTCTCCGATTTCTGTTATTCTATTTTTTGCCATTTTCTCCAAGCTTTTTGATTTCGTTATTGCTCATCATATCATTTAAGAAAATTACTAATCTTTTAAAGTCGGGCAAAATGAATTCGCCTTTTCCAGTCCAGATTTCTTCCCCAATTGCTTCTTTCTTTAATTCATCTTTTTCGCTAGTATGAGCATCTTCATCAAAAAATAAATTCACATTAATAGTGTCGTCTATTGTAGGTTCTGATTTTAATACCCAATCTCCAAAATTACAGCCTATAACAGCACTTCGTGATCCATATAATGACACCTTTGAATTTTCAAGCCCCAGTTTCACTTGAGAACAGTCTCTTTGTAAAGGATTAAATTTGTCAAATATTAAACCAATTACATGGGATGTTGTATTTGTTTTTAATGCTGAAATAATTCGAGAATTAATATGTTCGTCTCCCCATGAATAGCCACATGTAATTAAAATAGAATCATCTTGTTTTATAAAATTCGATAATCTATCAAGAAGACTCTCATATGGTTGCTTTTTTGAATCTTTATACTTTAGGCTAGAGGGGTAGATTAAAATATCATCATCATCTGGATGTACTCTTAATATTTTTTCTGAATCTTTATCATAATGCCAACCAAGCGAACCATGGATTTTCCATAATTTGGTTTGATTTGCTAGAAAAGAAAAATCTTCAACAGATTCTGGATTGAAAAATGGTCTTAAACTTCCGCAGAAGCCATCATAATATGGAATTTCCTTACCCTCTAATCCCAGTTCAAATAAAAAATCGTAATTTGTTGTGAAAATTTCGATTGGATACTTACGCTCGGCTTGACCTATCCAATTGGCAAAATCTGTTTGAACTAGTTCCTCAATAATATCTTTTGTAGCAACCATATTATCGGCCGTTTTGTGAACACTGACCATTTCTCTAACACTTTTTTTTATCTCGATGATTAGGTTTTCAAAATCATCTTTTTTCAAATTGTTTAATGTTCCTTCTCCTATAAAAGTTGCCTTTTGTTCAAGGTTAGACAAAACAGTTTCAATATTAAAATGTGGTGTTCCTAGTTCCTTCTCTATTTCTGTTAGAGCAGTTTTATACTTTTTCGTATTGTCTCCAAGTTTCTTTACTATTTCTGCTGTCATCTTTCCGATGGCAGGTACCGTGAGTGATTTGTCAGTTTTTTGAGCTAAAGAACTTCCTGCTCCAAACAAGAAGCCTATTCTTTTTTTGTCAGAGACAAGTATTTGCTTAATGCCTCTTATATATTCTGAAGGATCATGGCTACTAGTTTTCATTTAGTTTTAATTGAGGAGAATGTTTCTTACAATTTTTAATTTATCGTTCTAAAACAAAAAAAGGCCATCTCACCGAGATAGCCTTTCTTGTTATTTTAGTTTCTTACGAACTACAAGTCACACATCCTTCTTCCATGCTACACGAAGGCGCATTAAATTCGGTTGTGATATCATCCAAATTATTACCAATGGTTGTATTGCTATTGGTGGTGATAATCGTATTCACACTAATGGTTGAAGGGGCTGTTGCCTGAACTTCTGCGTGTGGAATAACCGGGGTCATTTCTTCGCTACCTTGTTTCTCGATGGTAAACTGTACCGCTTGTGTGGCAGCTTGTGTACGTAAATAATACATACCTGTTTTTAAGCCGCTTTTCCATGCATGGAAGTGCATTGAGGTAAGCTTAGAAGTAGTAGGTGTATCCACAAACAAGTTCAACGATTGCGATTGGCAGATATACGCACCACGGTCGGCAGCCATATCAATTAAGTTACGTTGTTTGATTTCCCAAACCGTTTTGTATAACTCTTTAATATCCGCAGGAATCGAGTTGATATGTTGAATCGAACCATTGGCAGCAATGATTTGGTTTTTCATATCGTTGTTCCACAAACCTAGGCTCACTAAGTCTTTTAATAAATGTTTGTTTACAATCACAAACTCTCCGCTCAATACACGTCTGGTGTAAATGTTTGACGTATACGGTTCGAAACATTCGTTGTTACCCAAAATTTGTGACGTACTCGCTGTTGGCATTGGCGCCACCAATAATGAGTTGCGCACACCTGTTGCCATTACTTCGGCACGTAATGTTTCCCAATCCCAACGATCCGTTGGTTGTACGTTCCACAAATCAAACTGGAACTTACCTTGCGATAAAGGAGAACCTTTAAAGGTTTCGTAAGCAC